>JAOPVF010000170.1 GCA_025963195.1 Mycobacterium sp.
CGCGGCACCAGATTGCCGTTGGCCACCCAAACACCGTTGCGCCAGCCGTGATCCGCGGATGCCTCGTCGACGTCCATGTCGGCCTTCCCGACGTCGGCGACGGCGGGGAATACGACCGCGTCGAGGCTGAGGCGGTCCATCCACTCCTCGAGGTCGACGCGGCGGGTCTGCTCCAGGCCGCGCAGGCCTTCTTCGAGGTGCGGGATGTCGGTGAACGCCTGCACCGGATGCTCGCGTACGTGCGCGGGATACGCCGAGATCTGGTCGTCGAAGCCGTGATACTGGTCGGGCAACGCACCATGGGGATGCGGGAAGATCAACGCTCCGTCGACGTCGTCGAGGTGGTCGAGTTCCGGATCGCCGTTCGCCCGCAGGAAGTCGTCCCACGCCCATGCCGACAGGTCGACGATCTCCCGGCGCAGGTACTCGGGGCTCACCAGGCCGCGTGTTGCGATGGTCGGAGCGCCTGGCCGGTCGCCCTCGTAGTTCGTGACCGCGGGGAAGTCGACGAGCACGACCTCCGCGCCCGCAGCCTCGAGGTCTCTGCGGGCCGTTTCCCACAGGTCGATGACGGACGCGCGTGTCTCGATGCGCTGCCCGGTCGCCCCGCCGATGCCGGGGTGCTCGGCGGTACCGGCGTCCGGGTCGGCGTTGACGTACATGCCGGGTATCCCGAATCGCTTGCCTGACAGGGCCGATCGGGCCGCGGCCGCATCACGCGGGGCGAGCGCAGGGTAGGACCGCGGACGCACCGCGGAGGCGCGGGGGAGCTCGATCCACGGCTGAGCGCGCCAGAAGTCGCCGCGCGTCTCATCGTCGTCGGCGACCACGACGTCGAGCACCTCGAGCAGGTCGGCCATGCTGCGGGCGTGGGGCACCACGACGTCCATCGTCGGCACCAGCGGCCAGTTGCCGCGCGTCGAGATCACCCCGCGCGACGGGGTGTACGCGCACAGGCCGTTGTTCGACGCGGGCGCCCGGCCGCTGGACCACGTCTCCTCACCGAGCCCGAACGCCGCGAAGCTCGCCGCGGTGGCCGTGCCGGAACCGTTCGACGATCCCGACCCGAATGCCGACGTCAGATACGCGGCGTTGTACGGGCTTTCGGCGCGGCCGTACACGCCTCGTTGCATGCCGCCGTTCGCCATCGGTGGCATGTTGGTGAGTCCGAGGCAGACGGCACCGGCGGCACGCAGCCGTTCGATCGTGAACGCATCGCGCTGTGCGACGAGGCGTTCGAACGCCGGCGATCCCGCCGCCACGGTGAGACCGCGCACCAGGTAGCTGTCCTTGGCGGTGTACGGGATGCCGTCGAGCGGCCCGAGTGCCTCGCCGCATGCCCGGCGGCCGTCGGATGCCTCGGCCTCGGTGATCGCCTTCGGATTCATCACGACGACGGAGTTGAGGCCGATGCCGCCGCGGTCGTAGGCGTCGATGCGCGCGAGATACGCGGTCACCAGGCCGACCGAGGTCACCGCGCCCGACGCGAGGGCGTCGCGGAGTTCGGCGATCGAGGCCTCGGCGACGTCGAATGTGTTCACCTGTAAACCGTTCTGTTGCTCGTCATCGGCGGCCATCTACGGCCGTGGAGTCAGGCCCAGCTCGGAGCTGACGTAGGTGCGGCCGATGTGCTTGATTTCGTCGGACGAAACGGAGCCGATCACCTTCTGGGCACCGAGACCGTCGATCATCGTCAGCACCCGCCGCGCAGCGACGTCGGGGTCGGAGACCCGGAACTCACCTGCGGCGCTGCCCGCCCGCACGATCTCGGCGATGAATGCCAGCCACTCGCCGGTCAGCGCATTTGCCCGCTCGGCAAGGACCGGGTTTCTCCTGCCCAGGCTCCAGGCATCGAGCCAGTTCGCGCTCTCGTCGACGGTGGAGTCGTCGAGCACATAGTCCATCAACGCGTCGACCTTGTCGGTCGCCGCGTCGACGGCGGCGACCCGCCGTCGCGCTTGGTCGAGATCCGCGTCGGCGACGGCTCCGAAGGCCGCGACGATCAGCTGCTCAGCCGAGGAGAAGTAGTGGCTGACCAGGCCCGGCGTCACGCCGAGTGCGGTGGCGACCCTGCGCAGCGTGACTGCGGATAGTCCCTCGTCACGGCTGATTTCCACGGCCTTGGCCAGCAGTTCGCCGTGGCGTTCGGCGGGCATCTTCCGCTTGGCATCCCTGGTGACCACGGAAGTCAACGTCGCTTCTCCTCTTGACGGAACCAATTTCCTATTGAACACTACATCAACACTATTGAGTGGTACATCAACAAGGGATCACCCGTGACCATGACACAGCAGACCCGAACTGGCGATGACCCGCTGGACACCGTGACCGCGGATCCGGCGCCAACCGAGGATCGCTTCGGCCACGTCGAGGCGAAGGGCGTCGAGTACCTCCCCGAATCGGAGCGCGATTCCCGACCGCGGAACATGTTCGCCGTGTTCTTCGGCGGCAATCTCGCCTTCTCGGTCATCGTGTTCGGCTGGCTGCCAATCACATTCGGCCTCAGCTGGATCGGCGCCGTCACCGCCAGCGCGGTCGGCATCACCCTCGGCACCCTGCTCATCGCACCGATGGCGCTGATGGGCCCGCGCACCGGCACCAACAACACGGTGTCCAGCGGCGCCCACTTCGGGGTGACCGGCCGTCTGGTGGGCTCCGCGCTGACCGTGCTCTTCGCCCTGGCCTACGCCGCGATCGCCGTCTGGACCTCGGGCGACGCGCTCGTCGCCGCATCGCACCGACTGTTCGGAACTCCGGTCGACAACGGCGTGCTCGCCATCGGCTACGGCATCATCGCCGCGGAGATCGTCGCGGTGGCGTTGTTCGGGCATGGCACCGTCGTGGCGCTGCAGAAGTTCGTCCTTCCCGTGGTCGGGGTGCTGCTCCTGCTGGGCATCGTGGCATTCGGCGGCAAGTTCGACCCCGGTGCCGCAGGCAGCGGCGAGTACCTGCTCGGCGGATTCTGGCAGACCTGGGGACTCGCGGTGGTGATCGCCTTCGGCGGACCGTTGTCCTACGCCCCCACCCTGGGTGACTACAGCCGGCGCATCTCGCGCACCAAGTTCGGCGACCGCTCAGTCGTCGTCGCGACCATGGCGGGCATCTTCTTCGGACTGTTCCTCACCGCGGCGTTCGGCTCGTTCACCGCCTCGACCTTCGCCACGCTGAGCGAGTCGTACGTCGCCGACCTGGTCGCCGAGTCACCGGCCTGGTACGTGTTGCCGATCGTGCTGATCGCTCTGGCGGGCGGGCTGGGGCAAGGCGTGCTGAACGTCTACGCCAGCGGCCTCGATCTGGAGGCGCTGATCCCGAAGCTGAAGCGCGTGCAGACGACGCTGATCACGTCGGCGCTGGCCATCGCCCTGCTCTACATCGGGGTGTTCCTTGTCGACGCCGTGGACTCCATCACCGCAATGACGTTGGTGCTCAACGGGGTTGCCGCACCGTGGGTGGCGATCAACGTCGCAGGCTTCCTCGTCGCCCGCCGTGGCGAGTACGACCCTGCCGACCTTCAGGTGTTCAACCAAGGCCGTCGCGGCGGACGGTACTGGTTCACCGGCGGCTGGAACCTCCGGGCAATCATTCCGTGGCTCGCCGGCTCGCTGTTCGGGATCCTCGCCGTGGACACCTCGCTGTACTCCGGCCCATTCGCCAACCTTGGCAACGGCATCGACACCAGTCTCGTCGGATCGGCGCTGATCGCGGGCATCGGTTATCTGGTCGCCCTGCGGTTGTGGCCCGAGCGGGTCGCGCCGGTCGATGATGCCGACCACGACGGGCATGCCCCTTAGCGCTGCGACCGTTCGGTGTCAACGGCTCGCGAGAACTCGGGCATGGCCGAGCACAGTTTCGATGGGTCCCGTCCGGCGAGCATGACCGTGCGATCGGGCCGAATGATGGCGGCGGTGGCACGCCCACGCCGCAGCCAGCGCTCCAGTTCGCTACCCGGTTCGGCCACGTGCACGACGGCGCCGCGCTCCTCGAGCATGGCGCGCTGGAAGGCGAGGGGCCGCGATGTCGTAATCAGCCCGAAGCCGCTCCCCAACGTGGCGTCGAGTCGCTGGCCATTGACCAGGATGGGGTTGGGGCACAGAGTCCCTGCCAACTGTCTGGTACCGCAGCCCTTGAGCACCAACGGGTTTCGGCGCAATGCGGGGGTGCTGCCGTTGACGATTCTTTCGCGCATGCCGGGGACCAGGTGCAGCCGCGGGGCGACGGCGCGCCTGATCGTGTCGCCGAACCGTCCGCCCGCGGTCATCGCCCAACCCATGCCAAGTGCCAAACCGATCATCGTGCGGGCGTGCGGCTTTCGCTCCTGCTCGTAGGTGTCCAACACGTCCGGGGAGATGTCGCCGCTGATCACGCCCGTCAGCTTCCAGGCCAGATTCATCGCGTCGCGAAGGCCTGCTCCCATGCCCTGGCCGATGAACGGTGGAGTGAGATGGGCGGCGTCGCCGAGAAGCAGGACGTTGCGGTCCCGCCATCGGTCGGCGATCTGGGCACGAAAGGTGTACTCGGTAACCCGGACCAACTCGAGGTGGTCGTCACCGATGTCGTTGACCCACGGCGCAATCAGGCAACGGAGGGCTGCCACGGTGCCGTAGTCGTCGGCTGTCTCGCCGGGTAGCAGCCGAAATTCCCAGCGGTAACGGGCCGACCCGATCCGCATGTACGTCGCGGCGCGAACCGGATTGCACACCTGGTGCACGCCGTCCCATTGATTCAGCTCGGCGTCGGTGACGACGTCGACCACCAGCCAGCGCTGCTCGAATCGCAGGTCTTCCATCGTGGCGCCGATGGAGGCTCGGACGATGCTGTTGGCGCCGTCGCAGCCGAGAACGTAGGCCGCGTCGACGACGTTCTCCGTGCCGGTGACGCGATCGGTGTAGGTGACGCGCACGCGGCCGGGTTCCTGCTGGGTGACGTCGGTGACCTCGCAGTTGCCTCGGAGCGCCACGGTGCAGCGCGTCGTCAGGTTCGTCCGCAGCAGGGCCTCGAGCTCTGGTTGGTCGAACATGTTGGCCTTGGGGAAGCCGTGGACGCTCTCAGCCGTGTCGCGATGAAACTCCGCAAGGACGCGAAGGTCGCTATCGAGCAGCCGCAGCCCCAGTGCCGGCCGGGAGATCGCGGCGAACTCGTCGGCAATACCGAGACGGGCGACGAGGCGGTTGATCTCGTCATCTAGGTGGACTGCGCGTGGTTGCGGGTAGACCGATTCCCAGCGGTCGAGGATCAGGCACCGGATGCCGTAGTCGGCAAGCAGCGTCGCGGCGGTGACGCCGGTGGGGCCGGCGCCGACGATGACCACCGGCACGGGCTGCGTCGTCGTGACGGTCTCGCTCATGCGCACGCCCTTCCGTTAGTGACGAAATCGTCACATGCGACGCGGATGTCAGTCAAGCTGTTCTGATGAAATCCTCAAAACTGAACACAGCTGCTATCGTGGCGGCGTGAGCGAAGTGCGCGACGAGCCCGTCAATCGACTGGAGCGACGGAAACAGCGGACCCGCGCAGCCCTGATTCAGGCCGCGCGGGGCTTCATCGCGTCGGGGAAGACGAACGCGCCCGTCCTGGAGATCACGCAGGCCGCCGACGTCGGGATGGGGTCTTTCTACAACCACTTCGAGAGCAAGGAAGAGCTGTTCGAGGCCGCAGTCGCCGACGTGCTCGACATGCACGGCGCCCTGCTCGACCAGCTCACCGGAACGAGCGACGATCCCGCCGAGACGTTCGCCCGCAGCTTCCGGTTGACCGGCAGGCTGTTTCGGCGCCGCCCGCAGGAAAGCCAGATCCTGCTCGTCAGCGGTCTCAACCTCATGTCGTCCGACCGCGGCCTCGGTCCGCGCGCCCAGCGGGACATCGCCGCGGGTGCGGCCGCCGGGCGATTCACGGTCGACGATCCCAGATTGGCGATGGCCGTCGCAGCCGGTGCGCTCCTCGGGCTCGGCAAGCTGCTGCAGGACGAACCGGAACGTGACGACGCCGCGGCCGCTGACCGGGTGACCGAAGACGTGCTGCGGCTCTTCGGACTTTCCGCCGACGAGGCGCACGAGATCTGCACCCGCCCACTTCCGGACCTCGACGACGCGGGGCAGCCGCGGTTTAGGTAAGTGGCGACGAGGGAACCGTTCAAGCGGGCGACGGTGCCCCGAGTGACCTCGCTGGAGCCATGCCCGGAATACGTTCAGCCACTACATCTTCCCTGGCATCGACCTACGGGACGGACGACGTAGCCCGGCGGAGATCCGGCCGATAGGGCTTCGGATCCTTGGCCGTTGCCTCGATGCGATGCTGAACGCTCGGGTGCAACGTGTCGGTCGGTCGGATCTTGCGGTGTCGCCAACCGCCCGCCAGCCACCACTTCCACTCGCTCGCGTGGATGGTACCCATGGCGCGTTCGGCGGGCAGATCCTCGTCCAGGTGGACGTGTTGCAGTGCATGGTATCGATGGTCGTCGACGTCGAGCTTGACCCCCGCGGCCTCCTTCACCATCCACTCAAAGGCGATGTCCGACAGCCCGTGATCGTCGGGAAACTGTCCGCCGACGTCGCTGTGCACGCCGGCGAACCACATCTCCTGATGGGGGCCATCAGGGGTCGCGACCAAGTCGTCACGGAACCGGTACTCCGCATATGGCCGGCGACGTTCGTCGATCGCCATGGCATGCCGCGCCGTTGCGACGTTCTCGATGTACGCAGTGAACGGCCACCGGGCGATTTCTATCTGACCCTTGAGATTCAGCCAGCCAACGGATTTCACCGTATCCCATACGCCGAGGAAGTGAATCTGCCTCTGGCTGGTGTCGAAGTGGTCGGGAAAGTCCGGGTTGCCGAACTGCTTGGCGAAGTCGCGGCGCACCTTCCAGTACGCACTCTCTGCGCGCTGGACGGCGGGATCGTCTTCCTGACCCGGTCTGGCCTTGGGCGGGCCGCCCTGCGCGTAGAGCTTGAGCGCATACGGCGCCAGATTCTCGGTACCGGGGCGCAGCAGGCCCACGGTGCTGAGCATGCCGGTGAGAGCGCGGGCAGTGTATGCGCCACGCGAGAATCCGAACACGAAGATTCGGTCGCCGGCTCGATAATTGCGGGAGAGCCAGGTGTAGACCTCTTCGATGTTGTCCTTGATGCCGAAACCGATGACGAGACCGGCGAACCTGGTGAGTGCTTGCCCGACCTGCGTCACTGCACCACGTGCGCCCATGGTGCCCACGCCTGGGTCGTAGTAGACGAGCTGGTGCTCGTCCTTCACGGCAACGTCGTACAGCCGCGCGGCGTTCGTCGCGCCGTGTTCGGGTTCGTTGTTGGTGCCGTCGAGGCACACGACGAGATTGCGTGGTGTGGTCATGGCGCCCTCCCTCGTTGGGCCAACGATAGAACGGGGATGTCGATCGGTGGGTGAGTAATCGACTACCCGAGTCGGGGTCGAGGCCCACTGAAAGTCGAGTAGTCGACCACGCATGTGCATTTGCCGCGCGCGTTGAACGATCAGGGCCCATCAATCGTTCGACGAAGGGCATCATGATGAGCACTCCAAAGCGCAGCGGACCGCAGTACACCGGCAGGCAAGTCGTCGTCCTGGCCCCCAGTGAGGACCACGCAAACCCGGAACGGGCGCTCATTCGAATCGCGGGAATGTCGAACATCGCCCGTACCAAGGACTTCGAATTCCAGGCGCTGGAGGCCGGCGCGGCCCGTGACGCGGATGCGACGATCTTCGACGAACTCGGCGTCGCCGTGGTGTCGGGGGATGCCGACCAGCATGCCGCACTGGCCGCGGCCGCCGAGCGGGGTGACGTCGTGCTGTCGGTGGAGCCGGAGTTGATCCACTACGCGCTCACCGCGACCGCCCTACCGACGATGGCACCGCCTGCAGACACCGATGCGTTCACCTGGGGCCTGCAGGCGACCGGCGTCGTCACGTCGCGGCGAACCGGTCGAGGAATCCGGCTCGCGGTACTGGACACCGGGTTCGACGTCGATCACCAGGACTTCGCGGGCCGCCACGTCACCACGCAGTCGTTCATCGCGGGTGAGTCGGTCCAGGACGCTCACGGTCACGGCACCCACTGCGTGGGCACGTCCTGCGGCCCTGCCCATCCCCGTTCTGCACGACGCTACGGGGTGGCCGGTGGCGCGGAGATCTTCGCAGGAAAGGTCTTGGGCGATGCCGGTTCCGGCTCCGATACCGGCGTCTTGGCGGGCATCAACTGGGCGATGGCCAACGACTGCCAGGTCATCTCGATGTCGCTGGGCGCGGACGTGCGCACGGTGTCGCGCGCCTACGAGACCGTCGGGCAGCGGGCCCTTGACCGTGGCACGTTGATCGTTGCGGCCGCAGGCAACAACGCCGAACGGCCGGGCAATCCGGGCTTCGTCGGCGTACCGGCGAACAGCCCGTCGATCATGGCCATCGCTGCGGTCAACCCGGTCAACGTTCCCGCACCGTTCTCGGCGAGGTCGGGCAGGGTGGACGGTGGCCGGATCGATCTCGCCGGGCCTGGCGTCAAGGTGTTCTCGTCGTGGCCGATGCCGAAGGGTTACAACTCGATCAGCGGTACCAGCATGGCCACTCCTCACGTCGCAGGCATTGCTGCGCTGTGGTGTGAGGCGACCGGATTCACCGGACGGGAGTTGTGGACTGTCTTGGTGCAGAACGCACTACCGCTCGAAAGCCCCTCCGTCGACATCGGCGCCGGATTCGTGCAGGCGCCGCAATGATGCAACAGAACGTCACGGTGACCACCGACGGACGCGATATCGACAAGACCGTCGAATCGCTGCGATCGGCGGGCATGACGGTGACGGCCGTACACCGCGAGATCGGCATCGTGTCAGGAACCGTCGCTCCCACCGAGCGGGAGTTGCTCGGCATCGTGCCCGGCGTCGCGGGAGTCGAATCGGACCGCGTGATGGAGATCGCGCCACCCGATGCCGATGTCCAATAGGACGACGACCAGTAGTTCGAGGCGGGCGGCGCCGTTCTGAGCGCCGCCCGCCGAGTTCCGTTTCGACGGCCACACTTTGGGCGGCGAGCATCGTCCGCTGGTGGGCTCGGGGATGCAGACACGCGGTGTTGAGACGCGCTCCGGTGGACTTGGACCGTCCGTTACGGCGGCTGCGGTCAGGTGTTGGTGGATGCGCAGTGCCCCGGCGTCACAGCAGGATGTGTTCCACCTGCACGAGCTCGCGTGGTAA
Source organism: Mycobacterium sp. (assembly GCA_025963195.1). Classification (GTDB taxonomy): domain Bacteria; phylum Actinomycetota; class Actinomycetes; order Mycobacteriales; family Mycobacteriaceae; genus Mycobacterium. The sequence goes on from JAOPVF010000170.1 coordinate 9,195, forward strand.
TCCGGTCGTTTCGAGCCGCTCCAGCGGGTCGGCGGCAACGAAGGTGGCGAGGTCCAACCCGGTGAGATCGGCGATGCGACGCACTGGCACCTGGAACGTGCGATACCCGCCGTACGAGAACGACTCGGGCAGTTGACCGGATGTCCGTGCGGTGCGGAACTCATCCAATAGTGACTTCTGGCTGAGTAGATACGCTGTGACGGAGGGCTTTCCGTCGATGCGGACCATTGCCACGATCTTCCAGTACTGCAGCGGCAGAGCAACGCCGCGGTACGCCGGATCGGCGTCATCGAGCACCGGTCCGCTCAGCACCGCGACCTTGAGCCCGGACGTCACCGCGTTCTGCAGTACGAAGTCCTCCAGCCCCAACCAATGCGTCTGACCGGCGTTGAAGTCGTGATGTTGCGGTGTGCAATTCGTGAAGTGGAACGTGTCGTCGACCGCGGCGAGCGACTGCGGGCCCCATGCCGGATCGAGCCGGCGAACGAGATGTCCACGGTCGAGATCGTTGTCGCGGTAGACCTCTTCGCCGGTCTGTTCGGTGGCCGGGAGGCGGGGGTCGAGGATCCACACGTCGCGATCCCGGCGCGGCTGATCGGCGCTTGCGCCGTCGATGTTGACCGCGGTGAACAACGCCAGCTTGCGTCGCTTCTGCATGACCACGCTGAAGTGGTGGTACGGCAGCGGTGGTGACGCGAGCCCGGCCTCGACCGTCAACGCGGGTAGCGGCAACGAAATGCCAAGGAAGTCGGGATCGTAGCCGCGGCGGGTGCCGTAGTCCGGATCGATCGACTCGGGGCTCGCCGCCGCCGGTGTTGGGTGAACCGTCGGGTCGATGCTCAGCACGGCGGTCGAACCTTGCGGCAGGGTCACCTCGAGAGTCATCGGGATACGGATCGATTGCGGCGAACTGCCATTGGTCGGGGGCGCCGCGGCAGGCACGGGCCGTGGCGTGACGACCGGTGTCCACTCCACGTCGGGCGGATACAAGATGGCGTCGGCCAGTTCGCGCTGATCGGCCGCCAGCTGGCCCGCCTCGACGGCGCCGAGGATCGCCGACACCCGAATGCCTTCGTTGAGGACGCCACCAAACTCGGTGTGCTCAGGAGCCTTCACGCTGGCGTGATGCAGCGCAACCACCTCCCACTGGTCGTTGAACACCGGCGAACCAGACGACCCCGGTTCGGTGTCGGCGGAGTAGTGCACGAAGCGGTCCGGTCCGTCGATGACGCGGTTCTCCCGCAATGCGACCTGCTTCTTCTCCCCGCGGGGATGCTGCACGATCGTGACGAACTCGCCAACCAGCACCTTGCCGTCGGATTTGATGAGCCGGTTGAAGCCAAACGGGGCAAGCTCCTCGGTGCCCGCCCGCACGGCCACGATGGCGAAGTCCAAGGCCTCATCGGCAAGGAAGAATCGGTCGGGATCCAAGCCGAACGTGGTGACGTTCAACAGCTTTCCATCGATGCCGTCCTGGAAGTCGAATTCGACCTGGCTCGTCGCTGCCGCCTGCGCGGTGTCCAGAACGTGATGGTTGGTCAGCAACAGGTTCGGCGAGATCATCGACCCGGTGCCGTAGCCGACCGGCCGGCCGCGGTCGTCCTTGATCACGACGCGTGCGACCGCGCGAGCCGCGGCAACACCCTCGTCGAGATACCGGCAGCCGACGAAGTCCGGGGTGTTGATGATGGCTTCGAGCAAGTCCTCCCGAGTCGCCGAGTCGTCCACCTCCTTCGCTCGGTCGATCGCCTGCGCGACCAGCTGGTCGGGTGCGACAGCCGGGGTGGTCTCGGGCATGACGTCGCCGGCGCGGTACCGCGTGATCCGGTCCAGCCGCTGTGCGATGCGTTCGGGAGTGTTCGCCTCGGCCAGGCTGGTCGGCGACTTGAGCGCCTCCTCGTGCTCCTCGCGCGGCACGACACGCTCGGCGACGCGGCGCTGCACGGCCGCCTTCTGCTGCTCTTCAAGGATCTTGCGACGCAGCTGCGCGTCCCGGCGGGGATCGCCCTTCTCCGGGTCGACGAAGTCGTTCGGGTGCGTGATGACGGTCATGGCGCAAGTGTTCGGCCCGCCAGCCGCCGCGTCGCGGGTAGTCGACTACTCGAGTTGGTCGGAGGTGCGCCGAGATAACGTATTCATCCGCCTCACTGGGGAGGTCGGCCGCCGAGCGTGCGGGTGATCTGTTCGGCGTAGCCAACGAGCAGGTCGGTCCATTCCTCGCACTGCCGTTGGGGCATGCGTAGGGTGGGTCCGCTGATGGTCACTGCACCGAGGATCTCTCCTGCGGAGTCGAATACGGGGGCGGAGAGTCCGGAGGCGGAGTCGTCGCGTTCTCCCGTGGTGATGGCGTAGCCGTCCGATCTGGTGCGTGCGATGAGGTTGCGTAGCTCTTGGGCGCTGGTGACCGTTCGGTCGGCGAGCTGTTCGAGTGGTGCGCTCAGTACCTGGTCGGCCAGGTCGGGGTTCCAAGCCAGCAGCACTCGCGATGCGGAGCCGACGTGCAGCGGTATGACCTTGCCCACGTACATGTCTCGGCGAAGTGCGTGGTGGGTTTCTGCGACGGCGATGCAGACGCGGAAGTTCTGCTCGACGGTGAAGAAGCAGGCGGTCTCGGTGGTCTTGTCGCGGATCTCCTTGAGCACCGGGTTCACCACGGCGAGGACGTCGACGTCCTTGCGCGCGGTGGCGGCCCAGTAGGACATCCGAATGCCGATGCGGATGTGATCACCGACGCGGTCGAGCATGCCGTGTGCAACCATGTTGCTGACCAGGCGCTGGACGGTGGAGGTGGGAAGCCCGGTCGCCTGCTGGATGTCTCCGAGGGTCAGCGCCGGGCGCGAGAGCGTGAACGCATTGAGGATTTCGGTGATCTTCGTCAGCACCAGCAGCGTTTGCTGCTTGCCGGAGGAATCCGACTCACCGTTTCCCATGTCGAAGAATCTACCTTGGTCGCGATTTGCGACGTGGTGGGCGTTGCTGATGGACTTGACACTGTGGGTCATGATCACGACTCTCCTTGCCAGGCCTCCGGATTGACGCAGTGCGGGGGAAGGTGCCCGGCCGCGATCGCGATGGCATTGTCGGCGCACAGATCCGCCATGCGGTTGCGGACCTGTACGGTGGCGCTGCCCAGATGGGGCAACAGCACGGCGTTGGTCAGATCGGCGAGTCCCGGCGTAAGCCCCGGTTCATTCTCGTAGACGTCGAGGCCGGCCGCGGCGAGCGTGCCGTCGCGCAACGCGGCCACCAGGGCCAGTTCGTCGACAACTGGGCCACGCGCCGTATTGATCAGTGTCGCCGTAGGTTTCATCCGCGAGAGCACCTTCCCGTCGATGAGGTGACGGGTGGTGTCGGCCAGCGGAACGTGCACGGAGAGGAAGTCGCTGGTTTCGACGAGTTCTGGCCAGGAGACTTGCCGTGCGGGGAAGGGGAGTGCCGCGACGTCGGCGTCGGTCAGGGTACGCCCGGCCGGTGGGTGTGAGCAGAAGACGATGTTCATGCCAAAGGCAGCGGCTCGCGTGGCGGTGGCGCGTGCGATACGACCGAACCCCGCCAGTCCCAGGGTGGCGCCCGAGACATCGCGTCCGAGTAGCAGTTCGGGTTTCCATCCGGCCCATTGCCCGGATCGGGTGAAGTGGTCTGCTTCGATGGCTCGTCGGGCGGTGGCCAGGATGAGCAACATGGCCAGGTCGGCGGTGGCGTCGGTGAGAACGCCTGGGGTGTTGCCGACCACGACGTTGTTCTTGGTGGCCGCGTTCACGTCGACGTTGTCGTATCCGACGGCGTAATTGGAGATCCCGGCGATCTTCGCGTCGCCGAGCAGGGCGCTGTCGAACCGGTCGCTGAGTTGGGCGACGACGACGTCGAACTCGCCTGAGCTGCAGGCGGAGTGTAGATCAGCGGGTGTGAACGGGTCCGCGGGTACGTGCACCCGGCCGGCCGAGCGCAGTATCGTCATTCCCCTTTCGGAGATCGGAGAGGTGACGAGAAACGTCGGGCTACCGGCCACGGCGTTGGCCCGCCGCTTCATCACGGTCGCCGATGACCCAGGGGAACGCCGTCGCGGCCGAACGGGCACCTTGCGCGGTCTTGGATCGGTTCGGTTCGCCGATCTCGGCGAGGACGTTCTCGGATATCTCGACCACAGCTCCCAACGTCTTTGGGGTGATCCAGTCGGGCCGCAGAGCGAACAGCAGGTCCTCGGTGGCGGTGTTGCCACTGGCGCCGGGCGCGAAGGGGCAGCCGCCGAGGCCGCCGAGGGATCCGTCGACCATGGTGGCGCCGGCGTCGATGGCGGCGAGGGTGTTGGCCACGCCAAGGCCCCAGGTGTCGTGGCCGTGAAAGACGATGCGCTGCTGCGGTTGTGCCGCGCGCAGCGCTCCGACGAGGTCGGCGACCTGGGTCGGAATGGCCTGGCCGATGGTGTCGCAGACGACGATGTGCTCGGCACCGTCGGTGCGTGGGTCCGCGGCGATCGCCAGCACCCGCCGCGGGTCGATGATCCCCTCGAAGGGACAGGTGAAGGCGGTGGCGATGCACAGTTGGATGGAGCCGCCGACCTCGTGGGCGATCCGGATGGCGTCGGGCATCGCGGCGACGCTGGTCTCGGTGTCGCGGCCGATGTTGGCCTCGTTGTGGGAGTCGGAGGCCGACAGGCAGTACTGGAAGCGTCGCGCACCGGCGGCGGCGGCCTTCTCGACGTGTCGGGGCGTGGCAACCCAGACCCAGCACCTGTCGAGCTCTTCGGGCGCGAGTGCGGTGATCACCTCGATGGTGTCGGCGAGTGGGGGAACGAGGTCGGGTCGGGCCATGGACCCGATCTCCAGAGTTGGCATGCCGAGTGCCAGCAGTTCGCGGATGAGGTTCACCTTGAGCTCGGTGGGCATCGTCTTGGCGGTCAGCTGTAGCCCGTCGCGCAGCGTGACGTCGCGCAGTTCGGCCTGCGGGGTGTATGGGCGTGGTTCCGCGACGGTCATGCCAGCGCTCCGATCTGGTCGTCGGTGAGGTGCAGCAGGTTGGAGAGCACGTCGTGCGTGTGCTGTCCGAGGTCGGGTCCGACGGAGCGGATGGGAAGGGACTTGCCGCCGATGACGGGAACGATGCCGGTGAAGCCGACGGACTTGGGTTCGGTGTCGCCGGTGTCGACGTCGAAGTGCTGAATCATGTTGCGCGCCTCGTATTGTGCATCGGCGCAGATGTCGGCAGCGGTGTAGATGGGCCCGGACGGCACGCCGGCCTCGTCGAGGATCTTCAGCGCCTCGTCACGACCGAGCTGGCTGGACCACTGTTCGATCGCGGCGTCGAGTTCCCCGCGGCGCTGCCAGCGTCCTGCATTGGTCTGCAGGCCAGGATCGGTTGCGAGGTCGGGCCGTCCGATGGTGTGCATGTAGCGCTGGAAGATGGCGTCGCCGTTGCCTGCCACGACGATGCTGTTGCCGTCGTTGCACGAGTAGGCGTTGCTTGGGGCGATGCCCTCCATCCGCCCGCCCACGCGTTCGCGTTGGACGCCGTAGGCGAGGTAGTCGGGGATCAACGATTCCATCACGGCCAGGATCGACTCGTTGAGCGCGACGTCGATGATGCGTTGTTCGAGCGGCACGGTGGTGCGTTCGCGTTGGAAAAGCGCCATCACGGTGCCGAAGGCGGCGTAGATGCCGGCGATCGAGTCGCCGATGGACACCCCGGTGCGCACGGGTGGGCGGTCGGGATCACCGACGAGCTCGCGCAATCCGCCGAATGCCTCTGCGACGGCGGCAAATCCGGGTCGTTGCGACATTGGGCCGGTCTGCCCGAACGCCGAGATGCGAGTGATCACCAGGTTGGGGTTGGCTTCGTCGAGCACTGCCGGGCTGAGCCCCCACTTCTCCAGGGTCCCTGGCCGGAAGTTCTCCAGCAGGACGTCGCACTTGCGGACCAGGTCGAGCACGACGTCGCGGCCTCGTTCGGTCTTCAGGTCGATCACGATGGACTTCTTGTTGCGGTTGATCGTCCGGTAGAGCATCGAGGTGTCCCCGGAGTAGAGCCGCCAGTTGCGCAGTTCGTCACCGGTGACGGGTCGTTCGACCTTGATGACCTCCGCGCCGAAGTCGGCGAGCATGCGTCCGGCGGTGGGGGCGGCGATGTAGTTGCCGAGCTCGAGGACGCGGATTCCGTCGAGGGGACGAATGTCATTGTGGGTCATGGTGATTCCCTAGGTGAATGCCGCGTGTCAGAACAACAGGCTGGCGGGCAGGATGAGCAGGATCGCGACGACGGAGGCGACGGATACGCCGACGGTGACGGTCTTGAGCGCCCCGCGGGTGGATTGGCCGAGCAGCGACTGCAGCAACCAGAAGGTGTTGCTGGTGACGTGCACCGCGAACAGCGAGCCCGCGCCTGCGGCGAGCGCGATCAGCACGGGGTCGAGACCGAGCAGGGGGACGACCGGGGCCAGGATTCCGGCGGAGGTGATCGCGGAGATGGTGACCGATCCGACCGCAACGTGCAGGGCGGCTGCGATGACCCAGACCACCAGCAGTGGAGCTGCCGTGTTGGCGGTGAAGTAGTGCCCGAGGATGTCGCCCAGACCCGCGGCCTTGATCGTGGCGGCCAGTGAACCGCCGACACCGGTGAGGATGAGGATCTGTCCGCTTTCCTTGAACCCGGTGGCGAAGGCCTTGTGGATCGCGTCGGCGCCAAGGGCGTAGCGCCCGACGACGCTGGTGCCGATGAGCCCGATCAGCAGGGCGATGACCGGTGAGGCGAGGAACGAGATGACCGGGTTGTGGACGTCGGCGGCGTCCAGGATGGCCCCCATCGCGATGAGCAGCAGTGACGTCAGCATCGGGGCGAATAGCAGGAGAAGCGAGGTGTGTGCGCGAGTCGCCAGCGGGGTCTGCACCGCGACGCCGCCGCTACCGGACGGCGTGCCCTCCGTGCCCTCGGCCGGGGTGGCGGGACCGTCGATCGGCGACTCGTCGTAGCTGGACTCATCACCGAGGAAGGGTGATTCGTCGCGCTCGGCGTCCCACCAGCCGTGGTTGAAGAGGAACGACATGATGGCCACCGAGATCGCGACGGTGGGGATTACCAGGCACAGACCGAAAAGCAGCATCTTGCCGAGTGGAACGCCAAGCAGGCCGGCCAGCGCGAGGGACGCCACACCGGGCACCATCATCACGATGCCGCACTCCAGGGAGATGGCCATCGCGGTGGCGATGCGCGGGGTGCCGTTCTTGCCGATCCGCGTGGCGAGGTTGCGGCCCAGTGGGGCGCTGATGACGAGGAGCACGTCGAGGAAGATCGACTGCAGGGCGGTCGCGATGGTCAGCGACAGTGCATAGGGCATTCGCTGGGGCCCGAACACGCGCAGCAGCAATTCGACCAGGCGTTGGATCGCGCCGGTCTGCTGCAGGATCGCACCCATCAATACGCCAAAGGCGATGAGCAGGCCGACTTCGGCCATGATCCCGCCGAAGCCCTCGGTGATGGCCTTGATGGTGGCCTCCACACCCAGGCCGACGGCCAGGCCCAGGTAGGCCGACCCGACGACGAGTGACACGACGGGGTTGAGCTTGAACCTGACGATCATCACCACCACTGCGAGGATCGCGACCGCGGTGTTGACGACTATTGCGGTATCGGACATCGGTGCACTCCCTTGAATGACGACTCTTCCCATGCGTCGCGTCACAGGTATGGGTGAGTGTGATCTACGGCGCACTCATATTATGAGCACATACCCACAATATAAGCAACGGTGTAGATCCACTGCTGCTCGATAACTCCGTGGATCGGCGACCGGTGTCTGTCGTACCGTCGGATGCGGGGGAGGTGGATACGCCGGTGTCGAGGTCATCGAGTACGGCCCGGAGGGCAGATGGACAGCGTTGGCACAGTGCGGGTTTGGCATCGCGAGGAAGGCTGGGGAGTCATTGACTCGCCCGACACTAGACCGGGCGACGTCGTCGAAGTGTCGAGCGGCTACAAGGAGCTGTTCGCAGGCGAGACCGTCCACTTCGGCGGCTATGCGCAGCGTTCAGCCGGGCATGAACGTCGCCAAGCAGCGCCCCGCGAACGACCTGCGGTCATAGACTGTCAGCACTCGACGCAGGACATCGCGTCAAATTCGGCTGAGCTCGCCGCCGGATCCGGCACGCGCCCCCGTCCCGGCTGGCAGGGTCACGCCTGCGCCGGGCGGTACCGCTGCCGTGGGGATGGCGTTGTCGATGAGGACGGCCGCGATGGCAGCGGCGGTGGCGAAGGTGTCGGAGTTGAGGACTCGGCTGCGGGCCGAGGCGCCATCCAGGAGCAGCGCCAGTTGTTCGCCGAGCTGTTCGGGGTTGGTGGCGCCGGCCTCGCGGGCGGTGTCGGTGAACCGCGCGGCAAAGGCCGTCTTGTAGTCGCGGGCGCGTAGGCGTGCCGGGTGGCCCGGGTCGTGGATTTCGACGGCCGCCGCGATGAACGGGCATAGAGGCGCGTGGATGTCGAAGGCGGCGAGGAGCCGTTCGCGGGGTGTGAGGTCGGTGCGGTCGAACACCTCGGGCAGGATGTCGGGATCGAATCGGCGTAGGTGTTCGGCGATCAGCTCGTCCTTGCCGGGGAAGTGCTGGTAAAGCGTGCGCTTGGACACCTCTGCCACCGCGCAGAGCTGGTCCATGCCGGTGCAGTTGATGCCTTGATCGCGGAACAGTTGGTGTGAAGCGCTGAGGATGCGTTCTCGTGCGCCCCTGCCGCGGCGCAGGCCTCGCGGCCCCTTCTCCAACTCCGTCATAGGCCTAGCGTAGCCCAGTCGGTACTGACCGGTGTGCATAGCTTGCATTCTCCCGCGATCACCTGATACGTTAAACACTCAGATCGGTGTACATAGCATCGGAGCCACCAATCGAATGGAGTAGTTATGGGAAAGCTCGATGGCATGACCAGACTGGGTGGAAAGACCGCCGTGATCACCGGCGGCGCTACTGGCATCGGCCGCGCCGCGGCAAAGCGCTTCATCGAGGAGGGCGCCTTCGTCTTCATCTTCGGCCGCCGGCAGGAAGCGCTCGACGCCGTTGTGGCCGACCTTGGGCCCAATGCCCGCGCGGTGAAGGGCTCGGTCTCCGATGAGGCCGACCTCGACCGACTCTACGCGGCGGTGAAGGCCGAGCGCGGGACCCTCGACATCGTCTTCGCCAATGCCGGGGCGGGAAGCCCGCTTGCGCTCGGCAAAATCACCGCCGAGCACATTGACGAAACCTTCGACACCAACGTGAAGGGTACGATCTTCACGGTCCAGAAGGCGCTGCCGCTGATGGGCAAGGGCGGTTCGATCATCCTGACCGGATCGAGCGCCGGCACCACGGGCGCCCCGGCAATGAGCGCCTACAGCGCGAGCAAGGCGGCAGTGCGCAACCTCGCGCGGACCTGGGCGG
>JAOPVF010000184.1 GCA_025963195.1 Mycobacterium sp.
GCGCAGGTTGTAGTTGTCGCCCGCGGCGGCCGCGCTCTCCACGTTGCTCATCGCCTCGGTGAAGTTGTAGACGCCCAACGGTATTGCGGTGCCGAGGAGGGGCGCGAGGTGTGACAACCCGGCGAACAACATGTCCACCCGGAGGTCGGGAATTCCAAGCGCGATGTCGGAGAAAGCCTGACCGACGTCGGGTGCGGACATGTAGCCACCGATCCAGCCGATCGCCGTGCCGACGAGCAGCGCGGCGAGTCCCACCGGAATGCCGAACGGAAGTTTCACGTCGGTGAAGAATCCGATCAGGATGATCGCCAGCACCGGAAGCCCGATCCAGGCCGCTTCCCACATCTGCGCGGCGGGCCGCATCGAGATGAAGGTGATCGAGATGCCTGCCAGCGTTCCGAGCATCGCGGCCCTCGGCGTCAGCTTGCGAATGTACGGTCCGACGAATGCGCCGATCATCACGATGATGCCGATCATGAATGCCCACGCCAGGCCGGCCTGCCACGCCTGCATCGGATCCTTGGTGGCGAGATACACGGGCAGCATCACCACGAAGACGACGATGAACATGTGTGGCACGCTCGGGCCGTACGGCAATGCCGTTACGTCGGTACGGTTTTCGCGGCTTGCCAGCCGTCGCGCCAGGAACGTGTAGTACAGGTTGCCGAGGATCAGGGCCACCCCGAGTGCGGGCAGCACCGTGCCGAGCACGTCGCTCGCGGGCACGGCGATGACGCCGATCATCAACCCGGTCAGCGTGAGGACGTTGACCAGGATGTTGAAGCCGAGGCCGAAGAATGCGTTGGTGTCGCCGCGCGTCCACCACGGAATGGACAGCTGCGGCTTGGATATCGGCGGATCGGCGGGCGGATTGGTGACTTCAGCCGACATGGTGTCGTCCTCTCAGACCTGGGTAAGGGGAGTGCTGGCGAGTTGGTGGAGCGCCGGAATCACGGCCGTGCTGTCGGCGACCCATCCGAAGATGCCGCCCTGCGCCTTGATCATGTCCAGCCCGACACGCTGGAACTCGGGGAAATACGAACCGACGCAATCGGATACGACCAGACATTCGTAGCCCCGGTCGTTGGCTTCCCTGGTCGTGGTGTGCACGCACACCTCGGTGGTGACACCGGTGACCAGCAGTTGGGTGATGCCCGCGGCGACCAGGACGTCATGCAGTTCGGTGGCGTAGAAGGCGCCCTTGCCGGGTTTGTCAATCACCAATTCACCGTCGATCGGCGCCAACTCGTCGACGATGTCGTGGCCGTACTCGCCGCGAATCAGGATGCGGCCGTACTTGCCAGGGTCGCCGATGCGTTTCGACGGTGCGCCGCGGGACAACTTGGCCGGCGGGCAGTCGGACAGATCGGGCTCGTGGCCCTCCCGCGTATGGATGACCATGAGCCCGGCCTCTCGGCAAGCGCCGATCAGGGCAGCCAGAGGAGGGACGACCTTGAGCAGCTGGTCGACGTCGTTGCCAAGGCTCGAGCCGAAACCGCCTGGCAGCAGGAAGTCTCGCTGCATGTCGATGACGATCAGCGCGGTCTTGCCCGCCGTCAGCGAGAAGGTGGACGGTTCGGCGGGCACGTCGATCGATGGGCTCATGCCAGCTCCTTGGAGGTCTTGGGAATGGAACGGCGGGGCAGGGGTGGTGGCGGGGCGGCGCACCGTGCGCGGCTCGTCGAGGATCTGTGCGGCCAGGTGCAGGACGGTGTCGTCCGAGAGCGCCGCGCCGAGCAGCATCGCGCTGAACGGTCTGCCGTCGGCCGCAACGCCGAGCGGAAGGGCGATGCCCAACAGGTCGAGGAGGTTTCCGAAATGGGTGTAGTGGCCGAGCATCGTGTTGCAGTCGATGGGCCGCGCGAGGACCTCGTCGACGGTGAAGGTGGTGCCGACGGTCGGCACCACGAGCACGTCCATGTGCTGCCACAGCCGGCCGACCTCCGCCTTGAGTTCCTGCAGGCGTTGCAGCGCCGCGAATGCGTCTACGGCCGTGTACTTCTCGCCGCTGCGGAGGATGTCGCGTACCACCGGATGGATCGACTCCGGCCGCTCGGCGAGGAAGTCACCGAATTCGACGAGCCGTTCAGCCACCCACGGACCCTGGTAGAGCAGTGCGCCCGCGGCCAGGAACGGTTCGAGGGAGACGTCGACGACGGTGACCTGGCGGGCGAGATGCTCCCGGAACCCGAGGTGTGCGTCGCGCAGGGCGGCATCGCCGAAGAACTCGAGTTCACCCACCGGCGGCAGTCCGACGCGGATGGGAGTGCCCGCGTAGCGCGGTCCGGAGTCACGTGACCACGCATCGCCGTCGTCGCGACCAACCATCACGTCGAAGACCCTGTCGACGTCGTCGATGCAGCCGGCCATCACGCTGATGCAGTCCAAGGACTTGCATGCCGGCACCAGGCCCACGGTGCTGATCAGCCCACGCGACGGCTTGAACCCGACGACCCCGTTCAGTGCGGCGGGCACACGACCCGAGCCCGCGGTGTCGGTGGCCACGGCGAACGGCACCTGGCCGAGCGCCACGGCCAGCGCCGAACCCGAACTCGATCCGCCCGAGATCATCTCGCCGCCGTACACGCTGCGCGGCACCGTGTGCGGCGTCCTGGTGCCGTTCAGTCCGGTGGCGAACTGGTCGAGGTTGGTCTTGCCGACGTAGAGGGCGCCCGCGTCGAGCAAGCGTCGTACCGCGGGCGCGGTGACCGACGGTACGTAGGCGTAGTCCGGACACGACAGCGTCGTCGGCACACCCTCGACGTCGATGCTGTCCTTCACCCCGAACGGCACGCCGTAGAGCGGCAGCGTCCGCGCGCCCGGGCGGTTCTCGATCGCGGCTGCGGCGGTGAGTAATTCGTCGCGCGGGACCGTCGACAGCCAGGTCCCGTCGTCACCGCGGGCGGCGATGGCGTCGGTTACCCGAAGCGCGGTCTTGGTCGGCGAACCGGTACCCGCGGCGTGGGAGTCGAGGATCTCGGCCACCGATGGTCCGATGGACGGGCCATGCGCGTCGTAAGCCATGTCTGTCGATTGTCGACAAAATCATGGCGATCTCGGTACGGGCGTGTATCGATCGTGTTAGCGATCTCGCCGGCGTGCTGATTTCGGACCCGGCTCGAGGCCCAGGTAGTGCAGATGACCGTGATCCTCCAGCGCCGTGATCACGGTTTGCGCATCGTTGGACTCCAACGCCGACAGGATCGCCTGATGCCGGACGATGCCGTCGTCGGCCCGGTGGTGGCGGGCCTCCTCCCGGAGGTTCATCGCCATGGGCAGTTGCAGCTTGAGCAGGATGGGTTCGAGGGCGATGTCGATCTGCCGATTGTCGGCGAGTTCGACGACGGCGGCATGGAACACCCGATGTGCATCGTCACGTTCCAATTCATCGCCTGCACAACCCATTCGATCGAGCGCCGCCCGCACCGGCAGGAGCGCCACCGCGGGTTCGGCCAGTGGCAGGGCCATCTCGATCGCGTGTCGTTCCAGGACGTGGCGCAGCGCGAAGAGCTGCAGGATGTCCGTCGACGACCACTCGGTGACCCGCGAACCACGGCGGGGGACATGCTCGACGAGTCCCTGCTGACCGAGCAGCCGCAACGCCTCCCGCAGCGGCGCCCTGCTGATGCCGAGGTCGGCGCACAGCTGTTCTTCGACGATCTTGTCACCGGGCTCGAGCGATCCGCTGAGGATCGCGGCGCGCACCCGGTGCTCGGCGACCTCGACCAGCGACACGGGCAGCTTGGGTCGCGCACCGTCGCTGTGCAGCCCGGCCGCCCCCATGCCCGCCCCGCTTCTCTCGGAAGGATTCCGCCGATTACTTCTTTGGAATTCTGCCGATCGTAGGAACTTTCCGGCCGGCATGCTTCGTTGCGAGCGGGTGATCAGCGAGATGACGTCCTTGCCGACCCTGCCCGAACAGGCCGAACGCCTCGCCGAACTCGGCGTGCACCGGCTTGCCGGATGGTCCGAGAAGCGATTGCGCGCCATCGCCGACACTACGGCTGCACCGGGGTCGTTGCTGGCGATTCATCCCGATCTGGTGGCGGCGTCCGCACTCACTCCGCTGCTGAGCCTGTCCGGAAAGCGGGGATTCCTGGTGGTCGACATGCCTGACGTCGACGAGTTCGTTCCGATGGTCGAGCTGCCGGATTCACCCGTTTACCTCGTCGACGGTCTGGACCGCGGTGATGCGATGGCCAATTGGAGTCCGGAAGAGGCCGACCCGGCCATTGCGGCGGCGAACCGAACGCCGTTGACTCTCACCGAGGGCATGCACTGGCTGTTGCAGCGGCCCGAGACGCTGGAGCGCGGACGCTGCTTCATGACCATCGGTTCCCGCAAGCCCAAGCCGGGCGGCAAGCTGGATGCCAGAACCCCCGCGCTCTGGATCAGCAACGGCACCGGCCGCGACGGCGCTGGCAACGAGAATGCGCCGAAGGTCGGCTGGTGCTGGGCAGGCAATCGGCACACCTGGCTGGGATTTGCATCAGCCGCTGGTCGCAGGGCGGTCGGCGAGGTGGGCTGATTCGACGAACGCCAGCACCGCCTTCAGCCAGCCGTCCGGGTCGCCGGCAAAGACCACGTGACCGGTGTTCATGCCGATGAACGTCGAGCCGGGAATCGCGGCGTGAACCTGCTCGCCGATTCTCCTCGGTGCGGTGGGATCCTTTGTGCCCCAGGTGATCAACACCGGCGCGGTGATGGCGTCGGCACGCTGCCGGAGGTCGTGGCCAGGCTCGGTGAAGCTGCGCCACAGCGCGGCCGCGGTCCGCGCTCCCTCGACGGTTCGCGCCCGGGCCACCACGCGGCCCACCATCGCTCGCTCGGCCGGGGTCTTGGCGTGCATGTAGGCCCGAACCGACAGGGGGGCGATGGCCCGGATGACCCCGGGCCTGCCCATGACGGCACAGAAGGCTCGGACGAACGGGGTGAGGGGAGTGAAGCCGCCCGTGTTGACCAGCACCACCCCAGCGATGCGGTCCTGGCGCTCCAGTGCGAGGCGGCACGCCGCGTAGCCGCCGACGGAGTTGCCGACCACGACGACGTCGCGCAGGTCGAGGCGGTCGACGAATTCGACTGCCAGATCCCCGAACTCGACGGCGCCGAGCGGTTCGTCGGCCGAAGGCGACTCGCCGTGGCCTGGCCAGTCGAGCGTGATCACGCGGCGTCCCCGACCGAGGGCTTCGTGCACCGCGGAATAGTCGGTGCGGTCGTGCAACGCCGCGTGCAGCAGCAGGACCGGTGGGCCCGAGCCGTCGTCGGTGTACGACATCGTGGCTCGTGATTCGGGGCCGGCTCCAGGGACGGACACGGTCATGGTTGGCATCGTCGCGATCCTTTCACCGACCGGGCGGTCGGTCAATGGGCTACACTAGCTCCGAACGACGGAAGACGGCAAGGGGAGACTGCAGTGGTGACCCAGGCACCGAATCACGAGCTCGCGGGCAACAAACGCACGGCGGCGGCCGCGCGAACCCGTCAGAAACTGATCGAGACGGGGCTGGAACTCGCCGAACAACTCGGCCTCGAAGGGCTCAGCGTGAATGCCGTGGTTGCCGGTGCCGGTGTCTCGAAGGGCACGTTCTTTCACCACTTCCCGGACCGCACCAGCTACTTGGTGGCACTGCACCGACGGTTCCACGATGCCCTTGCCGACGAGTTCTTCTCGGCCGTCGGGGACATGGCGCCGGGACGGAAACGGCTGGCAGTAGCGGCCCGAACCTACCTCGATGGCTGCCTGCGTGACCGCGGCGTCAAAGCCCTACTCCTCGAGGCCAGGGGGCACCGACCGATCGCCGACGAGGTGCTGGAGCGCAACCGGCGAAACGTCGAGACCCTGACTGCCGACTTCGAAGCGATGGGGCGGCGGCATCCGCGTCAGTCGGCCCGGTTGTGGGTGGCCGCGACGGCCGAGTGTGCCCTGATGGAACTCGAACTCGGGTGGGCCGATCCCGAGACCAGGGAGGCACTCGACGCGCTCGTCGGCTGAAGGGGTGATTCGACAGCGACGCTAGAACGTGTTCTAGTTCAAAGGTGCTGGACTTCCCCGTGGAGAACCTGACGGCCGAGGAGGTCGCCCGGTTGCGCGCGACTTACGAACCCCTCACCCAATCGGTCCGTGAACTGGTCGACGCCACCATCCGTACCGAGGTCGACGCCGACGCCGTGGCCGAGGCGAAGGCCGCGATCGATGCCGCGACCGCGCGGCTGCGCACCGTCCAACTCGACGGAGCCTTCGGTGTCCGGTTCGGCGCGGACGGCGACCAGATGCCGTGGGGCAATGCCGTCATCGGCATGCGCAATCCCACGGCGCCGCCACTGGTGATCCACAAGGACTCGACCGGCGCCGTGTCCACCGATTTCCACCTGGGTGCGGCCTACGAAGGGCCTCCCGGCCACGTGCACGGCGGGGTCGCGGCGCTCATCCTCGACCATGTCCTCGGAGAAGCGGCCAGCAGTGCGGAACGCCCACGGCTAACCGGCACCATCACGTTGCGCTACCTGCGCACCACCCGTCTCGGGTCCCTGCGCGCCGAGGCCAGGATCGACCGGACCGAGGGCGTCAAGACCTTCGCCGTCGGACACCTCTCCGACGACGAGGGCGTCACCGTGCAGGCCGAGGGCGTCTTCATTCAACCGCGGTGGGCCAGGGGCTGAATCGATCAGCTCGGCGCCGACGAGCGTTCGGCTTCTGCCGAGATGTTGCCGAGTTGGGTTGTGATGGTGCCGATCTCGGTGACGAGCACGCGCGCCGTGGCGTCGTCGTTGCCCGACAATTCGGCGCGGACGCGCTGCGCGGCCTCGGCCAACCGGACCACGTCCACCCGCCACGGCGAACCCGGCGTTACCGGGTCACCGCACAGCGCCTCCACGTAGGAGTCGACGGCCGTGGTGAAGTCCCGGCTCAGCGTTGCCGACGGTTGAGCGGGCAGGCTGGCCTCGAGTGCCGCACACGCCGCGGTCACCGCGTTGAGCGCAGTGCGGTAGGAACGCAGCCAGCGGCGAAAGGGGCGGTCCTGTGACCAGCTGGCACCCGCTGCGGCCTCGAATGCCGCACGGGCACGGAACGCGCGTTCCCACGCCGACGACAGCGCCTCGGAGGGGTCGTCCAGCCGGTGCACGAAGGCCTTGATCACCGTTGCGGCGTAATCGGTCTCGGTCTTGAGCAGTTCGCCTGCGCGTTGCCGCAGCCGGACCATCGCGTCGTCGGGTACGGCGACGTGGGCGAGCACGGCGAGCGCACCGCCGATCAGTGTGGCCAGCAACCTGTCGCCCACGGCGGCGGTCTCCGAAGTAGCGCCGACGTCGACGAGGAACACGATGGCCGCCGCCAACGCCGCACTCAGCGGGAGATAGCCGAACTCGGACACCGCGTACGCCACGCCGAGGAATACCACCGCGAGCGCCGCGGCGGCGTATCCAGTCGGGTGGAGCAGCAGGATCACCGCCGATGCCACCACGATGCCAACGACGTTCCCCGCAACCCGCCCGACACACCGGGTGTAGGTATGAGCGGTCTCCGGGCGCAGCACCACCACGACGGTGAGCGGGATCCAATAGCCGTGCGGGACATCGGCGAACCGCGCCACAGCGACACCGATGGCCGTGGCCGATGCCAGCCGGACGGCGTGCCGCAGCACGGGGGAGCTCCACGAGAGCTGGCCACGGACCGCCGCGATGATCGACCGCACGCGGCCGGGCAGGCGCGGGCGCCAAAGCTGCTCGAGGTCGGCGGCCCCGGGTGAGGCGTCCCCGAAACGGAGTTGGACCGCGTCCCGCAACTGCTCCGAGAGCCTCTGCACGAGGGCCGCTTCCTGCCCCTCGGCCGCACCAGCGATGACGTCGAAGCGGCCCATCGCGTACCCGGCCGTCTCACGGTGGGACCGGTCCGGCTCGGCGACCGCGGCCAGCACGTCGGACGCGGCGGCCAACACCCGCGAGCCGACGTCGTCGCCCTTCGACTTTCCGGCAATCGCCGTCACGGTGACCGAGATCCGTTCTGGCAGGCCGTACCACGCCCGGTAGGCCAGCGGGCGACGCCGGGCCTGCGCGTCGGTCAGCGTGAACGCCTCACGCAGCCAGAGCAGCGGTTCCGGATTGACGTGTCCGGTCGGATCCTCGGCAAGGCTGCGCGCATCGGCAGCCAGTGCGCGGTAGGCGCGTGCCAGCCCGTCCCGCTGGACCCGCCAGCGGCGTCGCGGCCAGACGGCGACGAGAGCGGCCTGCATCAAGCCACCGGCAACCGCGAGTGCGGTGGCGGTGCCGACGCTCGACCACGTCGGCTCGGTGGGCGGCAGTGTCACCAAAAGGGCACTTCCCGCCGCGGCGATCACGCCGGCGTTCGCGCTCACGGCCCACGCCGTGCCCGCCGCGAAACACCACAGAGCCACGACCGCAGTGAACGCGGGGCCGTAGAACGAGAAGGTCGAGGCCAGCAGCACAGCAATGCCCATCACCGCCGACACGCCCATCACCAGCGGCACCCGGCCGCGCGGGCTGTCCTGCAGGGCGGTGGCGCCCGCTATCGCAGCGGCACCGGCAGCGGCCCCTGCCGCGCTGGGGCCGCCCCAGTGCAGCCCGGCACCCGCCACGAGCAGCACCCCGAGCAGGCTGCGCATGACGCCACCCGCGTCGGGCATCGTCGGCCGCAGGACTACGCCCTTGATCACCGGTCCATTGTGGACCCGTCGGGTCGGCGCAGCCGGGAAGGCTGGCGGCGGTACGTTCGTGCGGTGGAGAAGCTGATCATCACGATGCGGCGCGAGGTTCCCGACGAGGCGTGGTGCGAGCGGATGCGCACCACGGTCGCCGAGGACCTGCAGCGGCTGCGGCTGCCCGGTCTGCACGTGAACGTGCGCGACGGGGCCGTGCGCGACTCGATGATGACGATCGCCACGCTGGACCCGCCGGTGGTCGCCCTCGTCAGCTTGTGGACGCAGCAGTACTACGGCGAGCAGGTCCGTGCCGCACTCGCCCTGCTGGAGATGGAATGCGAGAAGGTGGCCGCATACCTGGTCACCGAGTCGGTTCCCCTGCAGGCGCCGCCCACGGCCCCAGGGGGACGCACGGAGGGATTCGCCAACGTCGCGCTTCTGCGCCGCCCGGCAGAGCTCGACCCCGAAACCTGGTTCGCCCGTTGGCACGTCGACCACACACCCGTGGCGATCGCCACGCAGTCGACGTTCGGCTACACACAGAACACCGTTGTCAGGGTGCTCACACCGGGCGCACCGGAACTGTCCGCGATCGTCGAAGAGTTGTTCCCCATCGAGGCCACCAAGAGCCTGCACGCGTTCTTCGGCGCGGCCGACGACGCCGACTTGAACGACAGGATGACCAAGATGGTGGCAAGCACGTCGGCGTTCGGGGCCAACGCCAACGTGGACACCGTACCGACCAGCCGCTACGTGTTCCGGTCGCCTTTTCCTGGGGAGGACGTCGAATGACCACACTGCAGGAAGCCGCCGCGCTCGCGTCGCAGGAGAGCGGCCTGTGCATCGTGTCGACCGTGCGCGCCGACGGCACCGTGCAAGCCTCTTTGGTGAATGCCGGTGTGCTGGAACATCCTTCGACGGGTGAACCCACGCTGGCATTCGTCACCTACGGCAAGGTGAAGCTGACCAACCTGCGGGCACGCCCGCAGATCGCGGTGACGTTCCGCGACGGCTGGCAGTGGGCGACCGTGGAGGGCAACGCCGAACTCCTCGGTCCGAACGACCCGCAACCGTGGTTGACCGATCCCGACGCGCTGCGCGTCCTGCTGCGCGACGTGTTCACCGCCGCGGGTGGCACGCACGACGACTGGTCCGAGTACGACAGGGTGATGGCCGAGCAGGGCCGCACCGTGGTGTTCGTCGCACCCACCCGCGTGTACTCCAACGGCTGAGACATACGCTGCAAGCCGTGCTCGTACAGATCGACGATGCGAACGGGGTTCGCACCCTCACCCTCAATCGGCCCGAGTCGCTCAACGCGTTCAACGAGGCTCTCTACGACGCCACCACGATGGCACTGCGTGCCGCCGACGAGGATCCGACCGCCGCGGTGGTCGTGCTGACCGGTGCCGGACGCGCGTTCAGCGCGGGCAACGATCTGAACGAGATGCGGGAGCGGATCACCAACCCGAACTTCCAGTCAGGTGAGTACGGGTTCCCCGGCATGATCGACGCCCTGACCACCCTGCGCAAGCCGCTGATCTTGGCGTTGAACGGGCTGAGCGTCGGCATCGGCGCGACCATCCTCGGTTATGCCGACCTGGTGTTCATGTCCTCGACCGCCAGGCTGAAGTGCCCGTTCACCAGTCTTGGCGTCGCGCCGGAGGCGGCGTCGTCCTACCTCCTGCCGCAACTGATCGGCAGACAGAATGCGGCCTGGATCCTGATGTCGTCGGAGTGGGTGGACGCCGAAGAGGCGCTGCGCATGGGTTTGGCCTGGAAGGTCTGCGCACCGGACGACCTGCTGCCAGAGGTCCGGCGGCACGCCGAAGTGCTTGCCTCCCGGCCGATTTCAAGCCTGATGGCGGTGAAGCAAACCATCGTGGAGCCGACGCGCGCGGAGATCGCCGCAGGGCTGGAACGCGAATATGCACAGTTCGCCGTGTTGATGGGTGGCGCGGCCAACGCCGGTGCCCTCGCCGAGTTCGCCGACCGTCGCGGTAACTAGCCCGGCTCAGCGGGCGGCGTGCACCGGGCAGTCCTGCGTCGTCGATGCGGAGATGATCGCGCGCAGGGTTCGCCGGCATCGGCCGCAATCGGCACCGGCGCCACAGGCGTCGGCGATCTGCTTGGACGTCGATGCCCCGTTCGCGACGAGTTCGGTGACCCGCTGGGTGGTGACCCCGGTGCACAGGCAGACGAACATCAGTTCACCCGCTCGTCGACGGTCATCAGATGCGCGAGCGTGCCGACGAACACCGTCGGATAGGCACCGGTGCCGTCATCCCGGTCGTGCCCTCCGGTGTCGAGCTGCATCCACTCGGCCGCCGCATCCGGGTGATCGATCCAGCGCCTGGCCCTGACCTCGTCCTCGATCTCCTGCAGGATCATGACTTCCTGCCCGTCGTCGAACGCCCGGTACACCCAGATCTTGCGGACCCCCGCCTGCTTGAATCGATCGGCGGCGCCGTGCACCTTCTCCATCAGCGTCGCGACGTCCTGAACGAGGGTGACCACCCCGACGATCACCCGAGCGACCGCGTCGTGCGGAGACCGTTCGTGCAGGTTGATCTTCTCGACGACCTCGCCTGCGAATATGGCCGGAATGTCGTCGACCCCTGAGAGGTCGAACAATTCGAAGATCGCTGGGGACCGCAATACCTCGTGGACCGAGTTCGGGTGGCGGATGCCAATGGTGACGAGTACGCGGCCGCGTTCCCAAATGGATTTGTAGACCACCACGTGGTGCGCAGAGATCTTCGCTAAATGGTCTTGGCGCGCCGAGATCGAGGACCACATCGATTCGACGTCGTCGACGGAGAAGTCGGCAGCCAGAATGAGCGAGTGCATCTCGTGCTCGCCCATGTGTATCCGCCTCGAATCGAGTGCGCCGAGGAGGGGCCCCGACAGCGCTGCCTACGTGGTTAGCGCAGTCTATCCTTACTTAGGCGAGCCAGTCCATTCTCCCCGGCCAGACGCAGGTATGGCTACCCTCCGACACTCTGATCTCATGCCGTGAACATGGCGAAACCCGCGGCGTTTCGGTCGCTGTCGACCCAGTCGTGCACTAGATTGAAGGCCGTTCCACAGCCAGGACACTCGACCAGCCCGCGCAGTGTTATAGGAGCCAAGATGCAAGGCGATCCCGATGTTATCAAGCTCCTCAACGAGCAATTGACGAGCGAACTCACGGCCATCAACCAATACTTTCTGCATTCGAAGATGCAAGACAATTGGGGCTTTACCGAGTTGGCCGCTCACACGCGCGCTGAATCGTTCGACGAAATGCGGCACGCCGAGGCGATCACCGACCGAATTCTCATTCTGGACGGCCTGCCTAATTACCAGCGGCTATTCTCGCTGCGCGTCGGACAAACACTGCGCGAGCAATTCGAGGCGGATCTCGAAATCGAGAACGAGGTTCTGACGCGGCTCAAGCCTGCGATCCTGTTCTGCCGCGAGAAGCAGGACAGCACCACCGCGAACCTCTTCGAGTCGATCATCGCCGACGAGGAGCAGCACGTCGACTACCTCGAGACGCAGCTGGAACTCATGGACAAGCTGGGCGTGGAGCTCTACTCCGCGCAGTGCGTGGCGCGGCCACCGCACTAGGGGCACCTCGAGCCCCGTCGTGTCATGGGTGACGAGCACCACGTCGGTCACCTCGTAATATTTATAGCCTATCTAACGATATGGTCTGTGGCGTTTGGGTACGCCCGGCCATGACGAGAGGTGGGCATGACGATCACGAGTACGACGACGCAGGCCACGGCTGATCCCGAGTCCGCGAGCGCGCTGATCACTCCGCAGCGGCGAAATCTGATCTTCCTCGCCGTGCTGCTCGGCATGCTGCTGGCCGCACTCGACCAGACCATCGTGGCCACCGCACTTCCGACGGTGGTGTCCGATCTTGGTGGCGCGGGCCATCAGTCGTGGGTGGTGACCAGCTATCTGCTCGCCTCGACGATCGTCACCGCAGTCGTCGGCAAGCTCGGCGACATGTTCGGCCGCAAGCTGGTGTTCCAGGGCTCGGTGCTGTTGTTCCTTGCCGGCTCGGTGCTGTGTGGCCTCGCGGGCTCGATGACGATGTTGGTCGCCGCGCGGGCGCTGCAGGGCATCGGTGGCGGCGCCATCATGGTGACCGCGATGGCGGTGATCGGCGAGGTGATCCCGTTGCGCGAACGCGGCCGGTACCAGGGCGCGCTCGGCGCGGTGTTCGGTGTGACGACCGTGATCGGACCGCTGCTGGGTGGCTTCTTCACCGACCACCTGACGTGGCGCTGGGCGTTCTGGATCAACGTGCCCGTTGCGCTCGTCGTGCTTGCCGTCAGCGTCGTCGCCATTCCCGCATTGGCCAGGAGCTCCAAACCCGTCATCGACTACATGGGCATCCTGCTCATCGGCCTCGGTGCGTCCGGCCTAGTGCTCGCGACCAGTTGGGGTGGCGGCGAGTACGCCTGGGGTTCACCGACGATCGTCTCGCTGTTCGTGGGATCCGCTATGGCACTAGCTCTGTTCGTCTGGGCGGAGACTCGGACCGCCGAACCGATTCTGCCGATGCGGCTGTTCGCCAACCCGGTGTTCACGGTCTGCTGCATCCTCGCGTTCATCGTCGGCCTCGCCATGCTGGGCGCGCTGACCTTCCTGCCGACCTTCATGCAGTTCGTCGACGGCGTGTCGGCGACGGAGTCTGGGTTGCGCACCCTACCGATGGTCGCCGGTCTGCTGATGACCTCGATGGGTAGCGGCGTGATCGTCGGCCGTACCGGGCGCTACAAAGTCTTTCCCGTGGTCGGCACCGCGGTCATGGCGGTCGGTTTCCTGCTGCTATCCCGGATGGACGCGACGACCCCCACCTGGCAGCAGTCGCTGTTCCTCTTCGTGCTGGGAACCGGCATCGGCATGTGCATGCAGGTGCTAGTGCTGACCGTGCAGAACACCACGAGCTTCGCCGATCTGGGGGTGGCCACCTCGGGCGTCACGTTCTTCCGGACCATCGGGAGTGCCTTCGGCGCAGCGATATTCGGCTCGCTGTTCACCAACTTCCTCGCAGACCGTCTCGGTCCGGCATTGCTCGCGAGCGGCGCGCCTGCGCGGGCGGGAGAGTCGCCGCAGGCGTTGCACGAGCTGTCGCCGGCGATGGCCGCGCCCATCGTCGACGCCTACGCGGACTCGCTGGGCATGGTGTTCCTGTGCGCGGTCCCGATCGCGGTGATCGGCTTCGTCGTCGCGCTGTTCCTCAAGGAGGTGCCGTTGCGCGAGATGGACGCGGTGTCGGCGACCGACCTTGGCGAGGCCTTCGGCATGCCCAGCACCGAGACCCCCGACCAGATCCTCGAGGTCGCCGTCGGACGGATGTTCCGCGATTCTCCGGACGTTCGGTTGCGCAGCCTCGTTGGGCAGCCGGGGTGCAATCTCGACGTGACCCACCTGTGGGCGCTGATCCAGATCTACCGGCAGAACCAGGTGTTCGGTTCGGCCACCACGGTCGAGATCGGCAAGCGCCTGCGTGTGCCATTCGAGCTGTTGGAGCCGACGTTCGACGACCTGGTGCACCGGGGCTACGTCCTGCGGTCCGCCGGCCGGAAGGAGCGCAGCGACTCGGGGAGTGTGACCGGCTCTGATGCGCGGTTGTGGCTGACCCAGGCCGGCGTCAAGGAGGTCGACGGCGCGTCGTCGACGATCGCCGCCAAGATCGTCGACAAGCTGGCCAGCTCACCGGCGTTCGAGGGGCGTCCCGACCGCGAGCAGGTCGAGGCCGCCCTCGAGCGCATCGGCCACAGGATGCTGGTGCAACGTGGCTGGGACGACGACCGTGCCTTGGTCGGCACCTCCCGCTGACGAAAAACTAGAACGTGTTCCAGAAATGCCGTTTCCGGCGTACGATGCGCACATGAGTCGAATTGGAGAGTTCGCCGAAGACGACGTCTCCGGATGGATCGTCAGATCACCGGACATCGGTGTCGCCATGGCCGGATTCACCCACGCCGTCTACAACGAGAACAGGCTGCCGATGCGCGTTAGGGAGCTGGCGCGCATGGTGATAGCGCTCGACAACGAGTGCGTGGTCTGCCAGAACACCCGCGACGCGGACGGCATCGCGGCTGGCGTCGACGAGGACCTCTACGACCACGCCACCGAGTGGCGCACCTGGCCTGGCTACAGCCCGCAGGAGCGTGTCGCGGCGGAGTTCGCGGCGCGCTTTGCCGCCGACCACACCGGCCTACGCGACGACGAGGACTTCTGGGACCGCTGCAACGAAGAGTTCAGCCCAGAGTTGCTCACGGATCTCGCGTTGTCGTGTGCCATGTGGCTGGGCATGGGCCGGATGTTGCGCACCCTCGACATCGGTCAGAGCTGCAAGATCACGCTGTAATACCCCTGAAACCGTTGCGGCGGTGTCAGATCAACCCGGTCGCGTCGAAGATCCACGACATGTCGGCCGTTGCGAAATCCGCCATCCACGTCGGGGGTGCGTGGTTGACCAGTGCTCCCATGTCCCAGTAGTCCTTCCACAGGGTGATCTTCCCGTCCTCGACGCGGTGCACCGACACGAACTGGAGTACCGCGGATTCGCCGGTCTTCCAATGCCATTCCTCGTGATGCTCGTACATGACGTCGCTGCCGTCGGCGAGCAGCAGCCCCGTGAAGTTCTCGTAGGACGCCAACGGTTCGATCCCGATCTTCAGCCGCTTGACGATGTCCTCGGGGCCGCGCGCGGCCGCGGTTGGTCCGACCGGCATGTCGACGTAGATGCAGTCGTCCGAGACGCTTGCCTTCACCCCATCCCAGTCCCTGGCCGACAACGCCTTCCACAGTCCGCGAACCGTATCATCAACCGACACTTGTGAACTCACCCTTCTCGGTGGGGATTGCGGGAGACTTGTGCGACGCCCGCAGGAAGCGCCCGGTGCGTTGCCGTCCCACTAGGTCCGTTGCCTCGCCGTCGGCGAACACCGTGCGGCCGCCGACGAGTACCGCGGTGACGGCGGCGTCATTGCGGTTCACCATTCGCGGCAGATCGCCGTACTGCTCGACGGACTGCTCGGCGTAGGCGTCCAGCGACGCGTCGAGGTGGGCGGGGTCGATGATCACCACGTCAGCGCGATCACCGACCCGCAGGTGCCCGGCGTCCAGGCGGTACCAGTCGGCCAACTCACCGGTGAGCCGGTGCACGGCCTGCTCGATGGTCATGAACTCGCGCCCCGCCTGCGCGGCGTCGTGCACGTGCCGGAGCAGGCGGAGGCCCATGTTGTAGAACGCCATGTTCCGCAGGTGCGCACCGGCATCGGAGAAGCCCATCTGCACGCTGGGCTCACGCGCCAGCTTCTTGAGCACCTCCGGTCGGTGATTGGAGATCGTGGTGCGCCAGCGCAGCGACTTGCCGTGTTCGAGGACCAAGTCGAGGAACGCGTCGACGGGGTGCACGCCACCACGCTCCCGACCGACCTGTCCGAACGACTTGCCGATCACCGACTCGTCGGGGCAGGCCACGATGTCGGCGTCGAAGAAGTCTCGGTGCCAGACCCTGACCCCGAACTTGCTCTCGTACTGCTTGCGGAACTCCCGGCGATACGACTCGTCGCGCATCAGCTCGTTGCGTTCCACTTCGTCGCGCAGGTGCAGAGCCGCCGCGCCCGCCCCGAACTCCTCGAAGATCACCAGGTCGATGCCGTCGGCATAGACCTCGAACGGCACAGGAAGGTGTTGCCAGCGGAAGTTGCCGCCGAGCCGGTTGACGAACCGCGCCACCGGACCCATCAACAGCACCGCGTACGGGTTGGCCTTGACGTCGGCCGCCGACAGCAGGCTGGTCTTGAGCGGATTGCGGAAGATGCCAAGGGACTGCGCCACCTGGGACCCGACGTTCAGCGGGTTCTGGATGTCGGGCCCCGACTGCAGCACGCGTCCTGCCCGGCGCAGCATCGACTTGAGCCTGCGTAACTCGCGGGCCTTGGCGTAGGTCGACGGCAGCGTGCGGGACCGGCACGTATCGCCATCGAGCTTGTCGAAGAGCAGCTGCTGAGAAGACATTCCGACGAAGCCGGCCCGCAGCGCCTCGGCGAGCATCCGCTCCATCTCGGCCTGCTCGCCCTTCGACGGCGTCACCGACTTGGTGGTCGCCCGCACCAGGCCCATGACGGCCGTGCGCATGTCGGAGTGCCCGATGAACGCCGCCAAGTTGGGGCCGAGCGGACGCACCTCAAGTGCTGCGACGTACTCCTCGCAGGTGGTCCAGGTCTTGTGCCGGTCAACGGCGTCGATGACGTGTTCGCGGGGGATCGCTTCGACGCGGCCGAACAGGTCGCCTGCGTCGACGCCATCGACGTGGATGATCGACAACGAGCACGAGCCGAGCAT
Organism: Mycobacterium sp.; assembly: GCA_025963195.1. Classification (GTDB taxonomy): domain Bacteria; phylum Actinomycetota; class Actinomycetes; order Mycobacteriales; family Mycobacteriaceae; genus Mycobacterium. The sequence continues at coordinate 17,019 of JAOPVF010000184.1, forward strand.
CACCGTGGTGACACCGTGCCGCAGTGACTCCGCCAGCGCGGGGCCGTCGAGCACCTCGACGTCGTAGTGGGTGTGGATGTCGAGCATCCCTGGAAGCACCCACTTGCCGGTGGCGTCGATGACTCGGGCGTGCTCGTCCACGAGTGGGTCGGCTGAGACCGCGACCACGTGGCCGTCGCGGATGCCGATGTTGCGCACCGCCGACGCGGAGCCACTCCCGTCGAACCAACGGCCGTTGCGGATGATCGTGTCGTAGGTCACTCAGATCATGGAACAGGGCGTCGACGACGGTGTCAACGAAATCGTGAACACATTCTGAAAAATGTCTACTGTTCCGCCCAGGCGTCGGGCAGACGTCCGTCGACGTCGGTGAAGCCGTACTCGTGAGCGAGCTCTGCCGAACTCGCCGAGCGCTGATTCCAGCGGGCCCGGCCGGGATCCGCCGCGATGGCGGCAACCCCGCGACCGACGAAGCGCGGCGTCTCCGACTGCGTGAAGGCGCCCGGCGCAGTGGGGAAGCCGTCGGGCCTGGGCTCCATCGCCGTCCGCCAGTTGGACTCGGTGACCGCGTAGTTGTCGAGCATCATCTCCGAGCGCAGCCACCCCGGCGTGACCGCAACGGCCGTCGCACCGAACGGGGCCAGGTCGTGCCCCTGGCTGAAGGCGATCCGGTTCACCGCCACCTTCGCCAGGTCGTAGTAGACCGAGATCCGATAGTTCTGGGCATTGAACTCGGCGGTTCCGTCGGTCACCTCGACGAGCAGGCCGCCTGGTCGAGTGACGAGCAGCGGGAGCAGACAGTGCGACGTGATCAGGTGGGTTTCGACGCCGAGCCGCACCGTCCGCAGACCGGCGCCGAGATCGAGTTCCCACATCGGCTTGTTCCACGTCGACGGTGGACCCTTGAGGACTTCGGCACCCCAGATGTCGTTCACCAGGATGTCGATGGCGCCGTAGTCCTCGCGCAGGCGGTCGGCCAGATCCCGCACCTGGGCGGGATCGAGATGGTCGACGGCGATGGCGACACCCACCCCGCCGAGCTCCGTGACGAGTTCGGCGGTCTCCTCGATGGTCTCCGGCCGGTCGTAGTCCGACTTCAGGGTGCCCGACGCGCTGCTGCGGCCGGTGCAGATGACCGTCGCCCCCGCTTCGCCGAGGGCTGCGGCGATTCCGCGGCCTGCGCCGCGAGTGGCCCCGGCCACCACGGCGACGCGGCCCGCGAGGGCTGTTGGGTCGGGTGGCGTAGCCATGAAAGCAGTATTTCCTGTCCAGGCCATCGCCAGATGCACTTCAGCAGACGAGGGCATACTCGGTTCCGTGACCCCGCTGCAGCGCTATATTGCCGAGGAAATCGCCACCGACCACGTGGACGGGTTGCTGTCCAGACGGGAAGCCTTGCGCAGGCTTGCGTTGATCGGCGTCGGAGCCACTGCGGCGACCGCACTGATCGCGGCGTGCGCGGACGACAAGAACCCCACCGCCGACGCGCCCGTCACCTCCACCGGCGCCGCCACCGCGAGCGCTCCACCTCCCGGCTCGGAGAACACGGTGCCGACCGAGGCCGTCACCTGGGCAGGCCCGCAGGGCGAACTGCAAGCCGCGTGGGCGCCTGCGCAGAGCCCGAAGGGCGCGGTGCTGGTGATCCACGAGAACAAGGGACTCAACGACTGGGTGCGTTCGGTCGCGGGCCGCTTCGCAGGCATCGGCTACTCGGGCCTGGCCATCGACCTGCTGTCGGCCAAGGGTGGCACCGCCACGTTCACCGACCCGGCGCAGGCCACCGCCGAGCTCAGCAAGATCCCGCCGGAGGAGTTCGTCGCCAACTTGAAGTCCGGCGTCGGGGAGCTGCAGCGCCGCGCACCCGGCGTGAAGGTCGCGGCCGTCGGGTTCTGCATGGGCGGCGGCCTGGTGTGGCAGCTGCTTGCCTCGGGTGAGCCGCAGCTGGCAGCGGCCGTTCCGTTCTACGGCCCACTGCCCGACGGCGCCGATTTCAGCGGCTCCAAGGACGTCGCCGTGCTCGGGTTCTACGGCGCCAAGGACGCCCGCGTCACCGGAACCAAGGACGCCGCGCAGCAGGCACTCGACAAGGCCGGACTCGTCAACCAGCTGATCGTCGAACCCGACGCCGACCACGCCTTCTTCAACGACACCGGCGAGCGCTACGCCCCCGCGGCCGCCGCCGACGCATGGCAGCGGGTACAGGACTGGTTCACCAAGTACGTCGGCTGACCGGCACTCGATACCGGCGGTGGCCGGTATTCACCACTCGTTCAGGTGACCGTTCACCCACCGTTCGTGACCGCACATGCGCTGCGGCTCTGATGCAGGTATGCGGGTAGTTCAGGTGGCGAACTTCTACGGCCCGCGCTCCGGAGGGCTGCGGACCGCGGTGGACCGCCTCGGGGCGGAATACTGCGCCGCCGGACACGAGGTGTACCTCCTGGTACCGGGCGCCACGGCAGAGGCTCAGCGCTTGCCATCCGGAGTCAGGCGAATCTCGCTGCCCGCCAAAAAGATTCCGTTCACCGGTGGATACCGAGCCGTGCTACCGGGACGCGTCACCACGCTGCTCGAACGACTGGAACCCGACGCGCTGGAGGTCTCCGACCGGCTGACCTTGCGGTCGT
>JAOPVF010000020.1 GCA_025963195.1 Mycobacterium sp.
CCGCTCGAGAAGACGGCCGCCGAGATCGAAGCGCTCGGCGCACGCGCCCTGGCCGTGACCGTCGACATCCGCGACGACGACCAAGTGACGTCGATGGTGGACCAGACCCTCGAGCGCTTCGGTCGCATCGACACCCTCGTCAACAACGCAGGCGGCCAATTCGCCGCCCCCGCCGAGGACATCACCAGCAAGGGCTGGCGGGCCGTGCACCGCCTCGCCGTCGACGCCACCTGGGCAGTGACGCGCGAGGTCGCCGTCCGCGCGATGATCCCGCAGCGCTCCGGAGTGGTGTTCTTCATGGCGTTCTCGCCGCGACGCGGCATTCCATCGATGGTGCACGCCACCTCGGCGCGCGCCGCGCTGGAGAATCTCGCCTCCGGGCTCGCCCTCGAGTGGAGCCGCTACGGCATCCGCACCATCTGCATCGCGCCGGGCACCATCGCCACCGAGGGCATGGAGCAGAACTACACCGCCGAGGACCGCGCCAAGTGGGAGGCCGCGGTACCGCTCGGCAGGCTCGGCACCGCCGACGACGTCTCCGGCGTCGTCGCCTTCCTCGCCTCGGCCGCCGCCCGCTACGTCACCGGCACGACGATCCTCATCGACGGTGGCGCCGACGCCTGGGGCACCGGTCACCCGGTTCCGCCCGTGGAGGATCAGCCATGACCCGTGACCTCACCGCCCTCTTCGATCCGAAAAGCGTTGCGGTACTTGGCGCAAGCAACGACGAGACGAAGTACGGCAACTGGCTGAGTGTGCAGGCCGTGCGCATGACCGAGCACCGAACGATCCACCTGGTCAACCGTCGCGGCGAATCGATCCTGGGAAGGCCATCGCTGCGCAGCCTCGCCGAGCTCGACGAGCCGGTGGACCTGGTGGTCGTGACCGTCCCCGCGCACGGTTTCGAAGCCGCCGTCGACGACGCCCTCACCGCCGGTGCGCGTGCGATCGTGGGCGTCACCGCCGGGTTCGCCGAGCTCGGCGCCGACGGGCGCGCCCTCCAGGACCGCATCGTCGAACGCGTCCGAGCCGCCGGTGCCGTGCTTCTCGGCCCGAACTGCCTTGGCGTGCTCGATTCGAGCACCTCACTCACCCTCGCGTCGAACCCGTTGCCGCCCGGGCGGATTGCGCTGCTGTCGCAGAGCGGTAACATGGCGCTCGAAGTCAGCGGCTTCCTCGCCGCGCGCGGCCACGGATTCTCCCGCTTCGTCTCGCTGGGCAACCAAGCCGACCTCAACGCGGCCGAGCTCATCCAATCCTGCGTCGAGCACCCCGGCACCGATCTCATCGCCGTCTACTGCGAGGACTTCGACGACGGTCGTGCCTTCGTGGCAGCGGCGACCGCAGCCGCCGATGCCGGAAAGCCGGTGCTACTGCTGACCGTTGGCGGAAGTGAGGCATCGATCCGCGGAGCCCAGTCGCACACCGGGGCCCTTACCTCCGACAGCGCCGTGATCGACGCGGCGTGCCGCGCTGCAGGCATCCACCGTGTCGCCAGTCCCCGCCAACTCGCCGACACCGCTGCCACACTGCTGAGCTACGGCCGCCGGCCCGTGCACCGGGTGGGCGTCATCGCCGACGGCGGCGGTCATGCGGGACTCGCGTCCGACGTCGTCGACTCGACCGGACTGTCGGTGCCCGAGTTCACCGCCGACGTCAGCGCCGCCCTGCGCGCGCTGCTGCCACCGTCGGCCGGGGTGACCAACCCCGTCGACCTGGCAGGGGCGGGGGAGCAGGACATTACCTCCTTCGCCGCCGTTCTCGACGCGGTACTCGGCAGCCCGGACATCGACTCGGTGCTGATCACCGGGTACTTCGGCGGGTACGGCGACTACGGTGACGGCCTGTCCCGCGCGGAGCTCGACGTTGCCGCGCGCATGGCGAAAAGTGCTCACGCACACGGCAAACCGGTCGTCGTGCACACCATGCGTCACCAGAGCGAGGCAGCGCGGGTGCTCGCCGACGCGGGCGTGCCGGTGTTCTCGGCAGTCGAGGACGCGGCCACCACGCTGGCGGTGCTCGACCGGGCCGGCGAACCCCGCGCGTTGCCGGTGCTGCGGGACACACCGGACCAGGCGATCACGTCGACGGACTACTGGGATGCCCGGGAGCTGTTTCGCGCGGCGGGCGTCGCATTCACCGACGCCCGGCTCGTCCACGATGCCGACGAAGCCCGCGTTGCGGCAGCCGACATCGGCTATCCCGTCGTGCTCAAGGCGATGGGCCTGCTGCACAAGTCCGACTCCGGTGGGGTGGCCCTAGGGCTGGCCACCGAGGACGAATTGATCGCCGCGCTGACCCGGATGCAGAACGCCCTGACTGCACCCGGCTACTGCGTCGAGGCGATGGCGGACCTGCGCGCTGGCGTCGAACTGATCGTCGGCGTCCAGCGCGACCCGCGCTTCGGCCCCGTGGCGATGGTCGGCCTCGGTGGTATCTACACCGAGGTGCTGGCCGACGTCGCGTTCGCGCTAGCTCCCGTCGATGCCGACACCGGCCGCGAGATGATCGAAAGTCTGCGGGCCGCAGCGCTACTGCGCGGCGTCCGAGGTCGTCCGCCTGTCGACATCGCGGCCGCCGGCGCCGCCATCGCAGCCATCACGGCCACCGCCGCGGCACACCCCGAGATCAGCGAACTCGAAGTCAACCCCTTGCTCGTCACCCCAGACGGGGCACTGGGTCTCGACGCCCGCATCGTGCTCGAGCCCTAGTCCCTCACCAGCATCCGAAAGGAACCGGAAACCATGGAATTCGCATATACCCGACGTCTGATCGAACTCAAGGAGCGCGCACGCACGCTCACCGAGAAGATCATCCCGTTCGAGGACGAATGTGAGCGCAACAACGGGCTGTGCGCCGAGTCGCACGCCTCGATCAAGGCCTCGGTCTTGGAAGCAGGCCTGCAGGCCATCAACACACCCGTCGAGTTCGGCGGCGCTGGGTTGACGGTGCTCGAGCAGGTCGTCGTCCAGGACGAGCTCGGCAAGCTGACCAACGCACTGTGGGACACGGTGTGGCGGCCGGCCAACCCGCTCGCGCACGCCACGCCCGAGCAGCAGGAGCGCTACCTGGTCCCCGGAGCGCGCGGAGACCGCCGTGACGCCGTTGCGATCTCGGAAGCCAATGCGGGATCCGACTTCTCGGCCGCGACGACCACCGCAGCCCCCGACGGCAACGGCGGCTACGTCATCAACGGCGAGAAGTGGTTCGTGACGGTTGGCGACGTTGCCGACTACCTGATCGTGCTCGCGAACGTCGAACCGGAGCATGCGCCCACCATGTTCCTCGTCGACGTGGCCACGCCCGGCGTGAAGATCACCAACGTCCCGCGCTACACCCACACGTTCGTCTACGAGCACCCCGAATTCGTCTTCACCGACGTGCAGGTCGGGCCCGAGGCCGTACTCGGCGGCGTCGGCGCCGGACTCGAGCTGACCAGGGACTGGTTCACCGAGGAGCGGCTGATGATCGGCGCGCGGACCATCGGTGCCGCCGAGCGGGCGCTCACGCTTGCGGTCGACTGGGCGCGCGAGCGGGTACAGGGCGGCGAGCCGCTGATCAACCGGCAGCTCATCCAGGGCATGATCGCCGACTGCGTCGTCGACATCACCACCAACCGCGCCTACACCCACCAGGTGGCGTGGGAGTTCGACCAGGCCGATCCGAATAACGCGGAGCAGCGAAAGACGTTGCACGCCAAGGCTTCGACTGTGAAACTGGCGGCATCGGAGGCGTCCAATCGGGTCGTCGACCGCGCCGTGCAGATCTTCGGCGGCCGCGGCTACATCCGCGACTACCCGGTCGAGCGGCTGTGGCGTGAGCTGCGCGTCGACCGGATCTGGGAGGGCACCTCCGAGATCCAACGCCTGGTCATCGCGAACGAGGCCAAGAAGCGCGGCGTGACGAACCTGCTGGCTTTGCCCTACCCCACGCCCATCCCAACCGAAGGGAAGTAGGCGCCATGCCTGCCGAGGCCATCGGAACAGTCGAGGTCGTCCGCGAGGACGACGTCGCAGTGCTCGTGCTGCGGCGTGAACGCAAGCGCAACGCGCTGTCCACCCACATGGAGAACGAGCTGCTGGCCGCACTGCGCAGCACCGAGGTCGCATCCAGCCGGGCCGTCGTGGTCACCGGCGGAGAGACCGTGTTCTCGGCAGGCGCCGACGTCACCGAACTGCGCGAGATGACACCGCAGGCCATCGCCGACTACTACCGGGCCTCCGGCTCCGTGTACGAGGTGTTCGCCGCGCTGCGGCAGCCGACCATCGCCGCGATCACGGGCTACTGCCTGGGCGGCGGGCTCGAGTTGGCACTCGCGGCCGATATCCGGATCGCCGACCCCGCAGCGGTTTTCGGGTTCCCCGAGATCGGGATCGGCATCCTGCCGTCGTCGGGCGGCGTCACCCGGATCGCCCGGATCGCCGGCGCCGGACGGGCCCGCGACCTGGTGTTGCGCGGCAGGCGCTTCGACGCCCGCCAAGCCGACCAGTGGGGAATCGTCACCGAGATCACCGCGCCAGGCGAACACGTGAAGCGGGCGACGGCCATCGCCCGTGAACTCGCCGAACATCAACCACTGGCCATGAGCATCACCAAGCAAGTGCTCGACGTAAGCCTCGACGCACCAAGGGAAGCCGCGCTGCTGCTCGAGCATCTGGCCTACTCCGTCCTCAACAACGCCACCGACCGCAACTAGGAGTGCAGACGACATGAACCCAATCGACGTGATGGACATGCGTGCCAAACGGGGCTTCCACACCAGACTTCTGATCGCCTGCTGCGGCGGGCCCTTCCTCGACGGTTACGTGATGAGCATCATCGGCGTCGCGTTGCTGGGCGTCGCCGAGCAGCTCAATCCATCGACCACCGAGTCGGGCCTGATCGGGGCCGCTTCGCTGATCGGAATCTTCTTCGGCGCAAGCGTGTTCGGCTTCCTGACCGACCGCATTGGCCGCGAGAAGATGTACGCCCTCGACCTGGCGTTCTTGGTCGTGGCGTGTCTGTTGTGCGTGTTCGTGACGGCTCCGTGGCAACTGATCGTGCTGCGCTTCGTCATCGGTGCCGCCATCGGCGCGGACTATCCGATCGCGACATCGCTACTGACCGAATTCACTCCGTCGAAGAAACGGGGATTCATGGTCGGTATGTCGGCGGTCGCGTGGTCGGCCGGTGCCGCAGTCGCCTACGTCGTCGGCGCACTGTTCGTCGGCATCTCCGGCGGCAACGAGCATTGGCGGCTCCTGCTCGCGACGGCGGCGTTGCTTGGCATGTTCGTCATCGTGATGCGGCGGGGCATCCCGGAGTCGCCGCGCTGGCTCGTCCAGAACGGTCGCATCGCCGACGCCGAGGCAGTGGTGAAGAAGATCTACGGTGCCACCGTCGATCTGAGCTCCGTGGGGATCGGTGAGGGCGCCGAGAAGCCGAAGACCGACCTGCGGGTGTTCTTCCGCGGCGCGTACCTGCGCCGGCTGATCATGTGCAGCGCGCTGTACCTGGCCGTCGTCACGCCGCTGTACGCACTGCTCACGTTCCTGCCCTCGATCCTCACCGGCTTCAAGATCTCCGGGGACGGACCGACCGGCTTGATGGTCGAAACCGTCATCATCGGCCTCATCGTCGCGGGCTCGATTCCCGCGCTGTACCTGGTGGAGCGGTGGGGACGGCGACCGGTCGCGGTGATTCCCCTTGCCATCATGGTGATTCCGCTGGCGGGCTTGTGGTTGTGGTCGGGCGGTCCGCTGTGGTTCATCGTTGCCATGTTCTGCGTCTACGCCTTCGTGTCCGGCGGCCCGAGCATCCTGGTGTGGATCTACCCGAACGAACTGTTCCCGACCGAGTTCCGGGCCACGGCCGTCGGAATCGCGACGTCGATCAGCCGGTTCGGCGCCGCGACGGGTACCTACCTGTTGCCGCTGAGCATCTCCTCGCTTGGCACCGGCACGACCATGCTCTTCGGCGCGATCCTCACCGCCGTGGCGTTCGTCATCTGCTTGGTAATGGCGCCCGAGACGAAGGGCAAGTCGCTGGAGGAAGTCTCGAGCGTGGATGCCCCGGCGCCGGTCGCCCCGGCATCGGCGACAGTGCGCTGACTCCAGTTCGCCGCCGAGCGCACGCTTGTTGTACGCACCGCTTGAGTGGGAGCGTGAACAACCGAACTTTCGGCGCGGGTGGGGTTGGTCGGTTGGGTGCGGTTGTGCGCTAGCCGACCGCACCCGCGGCGACCGCCGCGGCCCAGCCGCCGAAGTGGCTGATGTCCACGCCCGCATCGGCGGCGCCGCCGTCACACCCGAACGAGGTCCGCCAGGTGCCGTCGTCGAACTCGACCTTGCCGAGCTGCATCGGGGCGGGCAGCGCGACCAGGAACCGCCCGAGCGCGGCAGGGGAGAGCAACCACCGGTGTGCCTTCAACGCGGTGCCACCGGAGTCGGGCACCCGCGTGATCGCAGGCTTGGGCGGCGTCGTCGGCAGCAGCGTCATCCGGTAACGCGCGGACGTCGTCAACTCAC
>JAOPVF010000209.1 GCA_025963195.1 Mycobacterium sp.
GGGTACTGTTGCCGAGGCACGGTCAGTCACAGTCTCCGAGGTGACGTCGCGCCGATTGGCAGTCGAGAAGGACAGGCGTAGATGAGCGGGCCGAATCCTCCTGGGTCGGACGAACCGGCGCAGGAAACTCCCAGCACGGGCGAGACCGAGATCTATTCTCGGGCGTACTCCGCCCCCGAATCCGAGCAGTTCACCAGCGGGCCCTACGTTCCGCCGGACCCCGCGCTCTACGACTACGACACCCACGAGCCGGTGTCCGAGCTGGCCAACGACGAACCGCCGCCGCGCTGGCCGTGGATCGTCGGCGTGGTCGCCATCATCGCGGCAGTCGCGCTGGTCACGTCGGTAACCGTGCTGGTGGCACGGACCGACAACGACAACCTCGCGTCGCCGTCGACCAGTACCAGCAAGTCGGCCCCGCCCGTCCAGGACGAGATCACCACGACGACCAGCACGACGACGCCTCCGCCACCGCCGCCTCCACCCCCGACCACCGAGGAACCACCGCCCCCGCCGCCGGAGACGGTCACCGTGACCCAGGAGCCGCCGGCGCCCGTCGCCGAGGCACCGCCCGCTCCGCCGCCGTCGGCCGTGCCCCCCACGACCAGCGTGCAGGCCGGCCCGAGGTTCATCACCTACACCGTCACCGGCACGAAGGCACCGCTGGACCGCATCTCGGTCACCTACACCGACGCGTCGGGCCGCCAGCGCACCCAACAGAATGTGTACATCCCGTGGTCGCTGACGGTTACCCCGATCTCGATGTCGGAGTTCGGCTCGGTGCAGGCATCCAGCCTGTTGCGGTTGAGCAGGCTGAATTGTTCGATCACCACTAGCGACGGTCAGACGATCGCGTCGCAGAACAACAACGACTGGCAGACCAACTGTTGATGACAAGAGACGACGCAAGCCCCCCTCGGCTCACTCCCGGCGCGTTGGACCAAACCGACCGCATCCTCGCCGCGGTGTGCGCGGCGCTCTGGTTGAGCGCCCTCGGGGCAGGAGTGGCTGCCGTCGTGGCCCTTGTCGACCTCGGCACCGTCCACACCGCCGCGGCCTCGGCTTCGGATACGCCGTGGCTGCTGTACGCGGTGATCGCGATCTCGGCCGTCGTCATCGTCGGCGCGGTGCCGCTGCTGATCCGGGCCAGGCGCTCAGCCGTCGGCGGCACCCAGCGGCCCGCTGCCCCGGCTGCGTCCACGGCGCGGGCCGGGTTCGGCGATCCCGTTGCGGCAACCACCAGACTCAGCACGGTCGGCGGTCCGGCCATCCGCCGTACCGCGGCGCCGCCCGCGAGTAGCCGTGTCGGCTTCCCGACCGCTGCCGTCGACCAGATTTGGCTGCGCAGCTCCCTCGTCACCGCTGGCGCGATCGGCGCGGCGACGACGCTGATCGGTGTCGGCACGTATCTGATGGCGACCGAGAGCGACACCGCGGGATGGGTCGCCTACGGGCTGGCCGCCATCGTCACGGTGGCCATGCCCGTCGTCCCGTGGTTCTTCCTGCGCCAGCTCCGCGAGGTCCTGGCCTGACCGACTGGTTCTACTGCCCGAGGGGCGTTGGCAGCGCAATCCCACAGCCGTTGCGCAGATCTCGGCGCTGCGAGAAGCTAACCCCGAACGATCAGTGATGACCGTTCGAGGAGCCTTTGCCGTTTGAGCCGTGCTCGTCGTCCTGGTACTCCTTGAGCGCGATGAGCCCCTTGCGTTCGGTCGCGTGTGCGGCCTCGGCGAGGGCATCGCTCTCGGACACCGGGTCGGCGAAGAGGAAGCTGCCGGAACCCGTTGCGCCACCGGTACCCAACTTGTTCATCCGCTTGGGCAGGGCAGCGCCCTGGTACTCCAGCGGAATCGGGTGGCCGTGGTCGTCGACGGGACCGAGCGGCTGGTGCAGCTCGATGTAGGCGCCATGGGGCAGCCGCTTGAGGATGCCCGTCTCGATGCCGTGCTCGAGCACCGCGCGGTCGCTCCGCTGCAGTCCGACACACCATCGGTAGGTGATGTAGTAGGCGATCGCGGGCAGCACCACCATGCCGATGCGGCCGATCCACGTGGTCGCGTTCAACGAGATGTGGAACTTCAGCGCGATGATGTCGTTCATGCACGCAAAGGTCAGCACGATGTAGAACGCGATGGCCATGGCGCCGATCGCGGTACGCACCGGAGCGTCACGCGGCCGCTGCAGCAGGTTGTGGTGCACGTCATCGCCGGAGAACTTCTTCTCGAGGAACGGATAGGCGATCAGGAGCGTGAAGACCAGGCCCATGGCCAGCGCGACCGCGACGGCCGCGGGAATGGTGTGGCCGAACGGGTAGAACTCCCAGGCCGGCCACATGCGCGCCAACCCGTCGGTCCACATCATGTAGAAGTCGGGCTGGCTGCCTGCCGAGATCTGGGAGGGCTTGTACGGGCCGAGCTGCCAGATCGGGTTGATCTGGAGCAGACCACCCATCAGGCCGAGGATGCCGACGGTCATGGCGAAGAACGCGCCCGACTTGACCGCGAAAACCGGCATGACGCGCACGCCGACCACGTTCTTCTCGGTGCGGCCGGGGCCGGGGAACTGCGTGTGCTTCTGGAACCAGACCAACGCCAGGTGAACGCCGATGAGCGCCAACATGATTCCCGGGATCAGCAGGATGTGAAGGGCGTACAGGCGCGGGATGATGATCTCGCCGGGGAAGTCGCCGCCGAAGAGCAGCCAGTGCAGCCAGGTTCCGATCACCGGCATGCCAAGCGTGATCGACGAGAACGCCGCCCGCAGGCCGGTGCCGGAGAGCAGGTCGTCGGGCAGCGAGTAGCCGAAGTAACCCTCGAACATGGCCAGGATCAACAGGATCGACCCGATGACCCAGTTGGCCTCGCGTGGCCTGCGGAACGCTCCTGTGAAGAAGATGCGGGCCAGGTGCACCATGATCGACGCGGCGAACAGCAGCGCGGCCCAGTGGTGGATCTGGCGCACGAACAGGCCGCCGCGTACCTCGAAGCTGATGTCGAGTGTGGTTTCGTAGGCGCGCGACATCTGCACGCCGTTGAGTGGCTGGTACACACCGTGATAGGTGACCTCGGCCATCGACGGGTCGAAGAACAGCGTCAGGTACGTGCCGGTCAGGAGCAGGACGATGAAGCTGTAGAGCGCGATCTCGCCGAGCAGGAACGACCAGTGCGTCGGGAAGACCTTGTTGAGCTGTCTGCGCACCGCTGCCGAGGGGTGGTAGCGCGAGTCGATCGCATCGCCTTGTGCGGCTGCCATCTCTGCAAGTTTTGGGCTCATGACATTGTATTCCGTTCCCAGAAGGCCGGTCCGACGGGTTCGATGAAGTCTCCGTTTGCCACTAGGTACCCATCCTTGTCGATGGTTACCGGAAGCTGGGCCAACGCGCGTGCAGCGGGGCCGAAGATCGGCCGAGCGAAATGCAGGGCGTCGAACTGCGACTGGTGGCACGGGCACAGGATGCGGTAGGTCTGCTGCTCGTAGAGCGACGACGGGCAGCCCAGGTGTGAGCACACCTTGGTGAAGGCGTAGAGATCGCCGAAGTTGAAGCTCTCCTGGCCCTGTCGCTTGACGACGCGGTGTTCGTCCTCTGGCCGGATTCGGATCAGCATCACCGGGTTCCGAACGCCCATGGCGATCTCGGTCAGGAGATGGCTCGACTCGACGGTGGTGCCGTCGCCGTCGGACTCGCGCCACGGGAATACGGTCTCCATGCCGCCTGCGTCGATGTCCTCCGGCCGCATCTTGACGAACGGCGACTCGCCGGGCTGGCCGGTGGCCCGCGCCATGTAGATGGTCTCGCCGTGGAACCGCGGGGTCCATCCCGACGTCCACAGCACGGCCTTCTTGCCGTCGGCGGTCGGGACGATCGGCTTCCACGGGTTCTTGATCAGGCCACCGATGAACGCGACGGCCGTGCCGAGCCCGAACGCGCCGAGCCCGACACCGAGGGACAGGCCGATCAGCTTGCGCCGCTTGAGGGTCGAACCCTCGAGTGCGTCGGTGAGGTTGGCCGCCACGGTCTTTCGCTGGAGCTCGGGGGAGGCGCCGTCGTGGCGATCCTGGATCGAGATCTCCTCGGGGATGAACTTCTTCTGGAACAACACGGCGCCGATGCCGATCGACAGGATCGACAGGCCGAACGTGACCCCGTACAGCGGGGTGGCGAGAGAATAGAGAAGCTCGCCCTCGGACCCGAACGGCTTGTACTCCCACGGCCAGAACAAGAAGATCAGCAGCAGCGCCAGACCCAAAATGCCGCCGAACAGAAGCCAATACGACACGGAACGTTCGGCACGCTTCTCGGCCTTGGTGCCCTCAACGGGCCAGCGCGGCTCCTTGAGGACCGTCTCGACGCCGTCCATGCGGCCACCGAGTTCGACCAGCTGCTCGCGCGACATCTGGGCCAGTTCGGCATCACTGGGCTGACCCGGTTCGCCGGCATGTCCCGGGGCGTCGGTTCCTTTTGGGGTGTCGTCCGTCGTCATGTCGCTCACGATCGCGCTCCGATCCACAAGGCTGCGCCGATGATGGCCACCATCCCGATGATCCATGCCGCCATGCCCTCCGGTGCGGGGCCGAAGCCGCCGAGACCGTAGCCACCGGGATCTGGCGTGTTCGTGGCCTCGTGGACGTACGCGACGATGTCGCGCTTCTCGTCGGGGCTGAGCTGACGGTCGCTGAACTTCGGCATGTTCTGCGGGCCGGTGAGCATCGCGGTGTAGATCTGCGAGGGCTCGGCCTCGTCGAGTGGTGGGGCGTACTTGCCCGAGGACAGCGCGCCACCCTTGCCGGTGAAGTTGTGGCACGACGCGCAGTTGAGCCGGAACAGATCGCCACCACGGGCGGCGTCGTCACCGAGCAGCGAATCCTGTGCCACCGTGCCGTTCTGGTCGCGCGGGACGGTTGGCCCGCCACCGTTGGCCTGCACGTAGGCGCCGAGCGCGTCGATCTGATGCTCGTCGAAGATTGGGGTCTTGCGCGGGGCCTGCGCCTCGCCGCGCATCGCAGGCATGCGACCGGTCGACACCTGGAAGTACACGGCGGCCTCGCCGACGCCGATGAGGCTGGGGCCGCGGTCGGGAATACCCTGGAGGTTGGCGCCGTGGCACGTCACGCACGAGGTTTCGAAGAGTTGCTTGCCGGTGCGCAGCAGGCTGAGCTGCGACTCGTCGGCGACGGCAACCTGCGGTTGCGGCGTCAGGATGGCGACGAGGCCACCGGCGAATGCGAGTCCGATCAGCAGCAACACTGCTGCCGAGAGGCGTCGGCGCAGCCGACGGCGGGACTTGCTGGTCATCGAACCCCTTCTCATCGGCTTTTTGGCTGACTGCTCGTCAGTAGAGCTCATCGCACGAAGTAGATGGTGGCGAACAGAGCGATCCACACGATGTCGACGAAGTGCCAGTAGTACGACACGACGATCGCCGCGGTGGCCTGCGCAGGGGTGAACTTGCTCATCGTCGTCCGCATCAGCAGGAAGATGAACGCGACCAAGCCGCCGATGACGTGCAGGCCGTGGAATCCGGTGGCCAGGTAGAACACCGAGCCATAGGCGCTACCGGGGATGGTCGTCCCGTGGCTGACCAAGTGGTAGTACTCGTACGCCTGACCGCCGACGAAGAAGGCGCCCATCAGGAACGTGACGAAGTACCACCGCCGCAAGCCGTAGACGTCGCCGCGCTCGGCCGCGAACACACCCATCTGGCAGGTGAACGACGACGCGATCAGCACCAGAGTCACCGGCACTGCCTGATACAGGTTCAGCTCAGTGGGATGCGGCGGCCAGTCACCAGCAGCTTGGGCGCGCGCGGTGAAGTACATGGCGAAAAGCCCAGCAAAGAACATCAACTCGCTGGAAAGCCAGACTATGGTGCCGACACTGACCATATTGGGCCGGTTCAGCGAATGCACGCGGGCAGTGATCGCGGTTCCCGAGGTCCCTACAGCACTCGTCACACATGAAGTATGACGCTTTG
>JAOPVF010000211.1 GCA_025963195.1 Mycobacterium sp.
CGAAGATCGGCTTGCGGCTGAAGACCGGCAGGATCTCGGTGATGATGCCGAAGAAGGGCAACGCGATGATGTAGACCTCCGGGTGCCCGAAGAACCAGAACAGGTGTTGCCACAGGATCGGGCCACCGTGGTTGGCGTCGAAGACATGGGCGCCGAACTGGCGGTCGGCCTCCAGCGAGAGCAGCGCCGCGGCCAGGATCGGGAACGCGATGAGCACCAGGATGCTGGTGACCAGCGTGTTCCAGGTGAAGATCGGCATCCGGAACATCGTCATGCCGGGCGCGCGCATGCAGACCACGGTGGTGATCATGTTGACGCCACCGAGGATGGTGCCGAGACCAGCGACGGCCAGGCCCATGATCCACAGGTCGCCACCGGCGCCGGGGGAGTGGATGGCGTCGGTCAGCGGCGAGTAGGCGGTCCAGCCGAAGTCCGCGGCGCCACCGGGGGTGATGAAGCCGGCGATCGCGATCATCGCGCCGAACAGGAACAGCCAGAACGAGAAGGCGTTGAGCCGCGGGAACGCCACGTCGGGCGCGCCGATCTGCAGCGGAAGCACCAGGTTGGCGAAGCCGAACACGATCGGCGTCGCGTAGAACAGCAGCATCACCGTGCCGTGCATGGTGAACAGCTGGTTGAACTGCTCGTTGGACAGGAACTGCAGTCCGGGCAGCGCGAGTTCGGTGCGCATCAGCAGCGCCATCAGCCCGCCGATGAAGAACATGATGAAGCAGGCGACGCAGTACATGATGCCGATCACCTTGTGATCGGTGGTGGTCACCAGCTTGTAGATCAGGTTGCCCTTGGGACCGAGCCGCGCCGGGAACGGTCGCGTTGCCTCGAGCTCACCGATTGGGGGCGCTTCGGCTACCAACAGATCCTCCAAAAGTTCGGCGGGTCCGCGTCCCGCGTTCACCGCTTGCTCATGGTGAATCCTATCCCCCAAACCTGTCGATGGCGGCCCGGGTCCTACAAACCGTCGTATTCGATCGGCACCTCGCGGGTAACGGGACCTGACCGGTCGGGAACTGGGAGTTGGTACCGTCGGCCCCGTGCCGTTCCTCACACCGCGTATGGGTTTGATCAGCGCGGCAGCGGCGCTGGCCACGGCGGTTTCAGTGACGCTGGTCAGCGGTTGCGACGGCCTCGGCGGCACGCCCGCACAACCGTCGGCCGCGAACTCGGTGATCACCAGCACCACCAAGGTCGCGGGAGCCAACGTGCTCGGAAACGAGCGCAGGCCCGACGAGTCCTGCGCGGCCGACCCGGCTCCTCTCGACGAAGGGCCGGAGACCAGGGAGGTCAAGCACGCGGCGGGCACCACCGAGGTGCGTGCCGACCCCCAACGCATCGTGGTGCTGTCCGGCGATCAGCTCGACGCGCTGTGCGCCCTCGGACTGCAATCGCGCATCGTGGCGGCCGCCCTGCCGGATGGTGCGACCGGGCAGCCGTCGTACCTTGGCACCGTCGTGCACGACGTCCCGGCCGCGGGCACGCGCACGGCGCCCGACCTGAACGCCATCCGCGCGGCGACACCCGAGTTGATCCTCGGCTCTCAGGAGCAGACGCCGCAGCAGTACGGCCCGCTGTCGGAGATCGCACCGACGGTGTTCACCGGTGCGCCCGGCGCGGCGTGGCAGGACGTGGTGCGCACGGTGGGTGCGGCGACGGGCCGCGCCGACGCGGCCAACCGGCTGATCGACGGCTTCGTCCAGGACGCCGAGAAGACCGGGGCGCAGAACGACGCCACCCACTTCCAGGCGTCGGTGGTCCGGCTGACCGAGAACACCATCCGGATCTACGGCGTCGCCGACTTCCCCGGCAGCGTGCTCACCGCCGTCGGCGTGGATCGTCCTGCGGCGCAACGCTTCACGGACAAGCCCTACGTCGAGATCGGCATCACGGACAAGGACCTGGAGAGCTCGCCGGACTTCTCGGCCGCCGACGGTGACATCGTCTATGTGTCCTTCGAATCGGCGGCGGCCAAGCAGCGTGCGGCCACCTTGTTCGACGGCGACGCGTGGCGCAAGCTGTCCGCCACCCGGGACAACCGGGTGTTCGCGGTGAACGACGAGGTCTGGCAGACCGGCGAAGGCATCGTCGCGGCCCGCGGCATCCTCGACGACCTGCGGACGCTCAACGCTCCGATCAACTGACGCGCCCCGATCAACTACTGTCGCGTCCGTGTACTACGTGCTGACGTCTACCTACCTGCAGCCGCTCGACGTCGTCGGGCAGAGCCGCCCCGCTCATCTGGAGTTCCTCGAGAGTGAGGTCGCCGCGGGCCGGCTGCTGCTGGCCGGGCGTCAGGAGTCCGGCGCGGGCGGGGTCCTGGTCACGGGCGACATCAGCGCCGAGGACGTGCAGGCCATCGTCGAACGCGATCCGTACACACAGGCTGGAGTGGCACGCTATGACGTGGTCGGCTTCAACGCTGCGGTCCGCGCACCGGGCCTTTAACCTGTCAGTTACCTGGCTCGGGGATTATTCGGGGACCAGCTGCGGTTGGCACTGCTCGGAGCGCGACGTCGCGCCCCGATTCAGTTACCTTGGCTAAGCTTTTTGAGCTGACCGGCCGCTTTGCATCACGACTAAAAGAGGGCATAAAGAAGACATGACCACCACCGTTACCGCCATCGCCGCCACGTCGGCCACCGAACCGCTGACCAAGACCACCATCGAGCGTCGCGACGTCGGCCCGCACGACGTCGCGTTCGACATCAAGTTCGCAGGCATCTGTCACTCCGACATCCACACC
>JAOPVF010000027.1 GCA_025963195.1 Mycobacterium sp.
ACATGCCGGTCGGCAGCGACGAGGAAGCCCCGCTCGGCGACTTCATCGAGGACGCCGAGGCGATGTCGGCGGAGAACGCCGTGATCTCCGAGTTGCTGCACACCGACATCCGGCACGTGCTCGCCACACTCGACGAGCGTGAGCAGCAGGTGATCCGGTTGCGGTTCGGCCTGGACGACGGTCAGCCCCGGACGTTGGATCAGATCGGCAAGCTGTTCGGGCTGTCCCGTGAGCGCGTCCGGCAGATCGAGCGCGAGGTGATGGCGAAGTTGCGGCACGGCGACCGGGCCGAGCGCCTGCGCTCCTACGCCAGCTAGTGCTTCCCCCGTGATACCCGCCGCGGCCAACGCGGCGGGTATCACTTTTGGCGCGCCGACGTGCGCCCCATGCTCAGACGTTTGCACCGGTAGACTCGACTGAGATGCTGGGAAGGCTCCTATGAACGATCTGATCGATACGACCGAGATGTACCTTCGGACCATCTACGACCTCGAGGAAGAGGGCGTAGTGCCGCTGCGTGCCCGGATCGCCGAGCGCCTCGAACAAAGTGGCCCCACCGTCAGCCAGACCGTGTCGCGGATGGAACGCGACGGCCTGCTGCACGTCGCGGGTGATCGCCACCTGGAGCTGACCGACAAGGGCCGAGCACTGGCCGTCTCCGTGATGCGCAAGCACCGGCTTGCCGAGCGCCTCCTTGTCGACGTCATCGGCCTTCCATGGGAGGAAGTGCACGCCGAGGCCTGCCGCTGGGAACACGTGATGAGCGAGGACGTCGAGCGCCGCCTCGTCCAGGTCCTCGACAACCCGACCACCTCGCCGTTCGGCAACCCGATCCCTGGCCTGTCCGAGCTCGGCATCGTCCCGTCCAGTGCCGACGACGTCGCCCTGGTCAGGCTCACCGAGCTGCCCACCGGTTTCCCTGTGGCGGTACGGGTGCGCCAGCTCACCGAACACGTCCAGGGCGACATCGAACTGATCGCGCGACTCAAGGATGCCGGTGTGGTGCCGAGTGCACGCGTGACCGTGCAGGTGAACGAGCAGGGCAGCGTGATGATCGTGATCCCCGGTCACGAACAGGTCGAGCTGCCGCATCACATGGCGCACGCGGTGAAGGTCGAGAAGGTTTAACCGGCTCTCCTGCCGAACGATTGGCGCGGCGGAAGCTTCACGCCGAGTTGCTTGGCGAGCCGATAGCCGGTGAGCCCCAACTCCCGGATCTGTTCGGGCCGCATCGCCGACTGCAACGCCTTGTCCAGCATGCCCGCCATGCGGTGCCCAGGATTGCACTGCAGCGCGGCCTCGAGTGACACCCCCGCCAGTGGCCCGTCGCCGCGGGCATAGGCCGAGAACGCCAGCAATACCAGCGCTTCGGCGCGCCACGGCTCGGGCAGGGTTCGCGCCAGCAGCACCCACAACGACTCGGCGGATGCGGCGTCCCGTCCCACGGCCAGCGCGTACAACGTGTCACGCACTCGCGGATCGGTCAGCCCGTACGCCAGTCGCGCCAGATCTGCGTCGGACGGGAACCGCCCCTCGACGACACCGGCGGCGGCGAGCATGGCGTGCTCGACGTCGGCGCGGGCTCGTGCGTCGGGGCGCTGATCGGCCTCGTCCGTGGCGGCGTCGGTGGCCGCGGCGATGGCACCGTACAAACCGGCGGTACGGACGGGATCCGCCACCGCGATCACGGCCTGCAGGTCGGCACGGCGCGAGTAGAGCCGACGCCCGTCCAGTACGGCCGCTGCCGCCATCGGTGATGCCGACGGATCGTCGACGGTGCCTGCATAGACCCGGCCGTCCGCGCAGTGCCACCGACCGCCCGCCGCCACCCGGTCGACGACGTGGACGCCGAGCAAGTCGATGCACCATTCGGACAGCGCATCGCCGAGGGCGTCGGCGAGCAGACGGTGCTCGTCCTTGCACATCCGGCACGTCGTCGCGTCCTCGTCGACGATCACGGCGATCGCGGCGTCCGGTCTGGCCGTGCCGGCCACCTCGGCAATGTGGCCGACCGCGTCGAATACGTCGTTCGAAAGGACGTCGTTCGAAAGGTCAATGCGCATAACGCAACCCATCTCGCCACCGTCGAACGTGATGAGGACGAGGGATTTCTCGGGCACGAAACCCAGTACGGCGGGCAGCGCAGCGATCAGCGTGCCGGGCTTGTCGATGTGGAAGTCGGCGTTTCGGTAGGTCGTCATGGGCAGAACGTCTCAGTGACCCCCACCGAGATCCGCTCCCATAGGGCCGTTGGCGACGTCGAATGTGGACGAATGCGCGTCTGTGGATGAGTGCGATTCGTTAAGCCCGCATTTGCCGGTGATTGACCCCGTCGACATGCACGATCGCCGCAATCGGCGTAGGACTACTGCATGGGTACCACGCAGGAGTACGACCTCGTCGTCATCGGTTCCGGACCGGGCGGGCAGAAGGCCGCCATCGCCGCCGCCAAGCTCGGCAAATCGGTCGCCGTCATCGAACGCGGCCGCATGCTCGGCGGCGTGTGCGTCAACACCGGGACCATCCCGTCGAAGACTCTGCGCGAGGCGGTCGTCTACCTCACAGGCATGAGCCAGCGCGAGCTGTACGGCGCCAGCTACCGCGTCAAGGACAAGATCACGCCCGCCGACCTGCTGGCCCGCACGCAGCACGTCATCGGCAAGGAGATCGAGGTCGTGCGCTCACAGCTGCTGCGCAACCGCGTCGAGCTGTACATCGGGCACGCCCGCTTCCTCGACGAACACACGCTTCAGGTCGAGGACCCCAACCGCGCCGAGAAGATCACCGTCAGCGGCAGGCACGTCGTCATCGCCACCGGCACCAAGCCGCTTCGGCCCGCGGGCGTCGAGTTCGACGAGTCCCGCGTGCTCGACTCCGACGGAATCCTGGATCTCAAGTCCATTCCCACCTCGATGGTGGTCGTCGGGGCCGGCGTGATCGGCATCGAGTACGCGTCGATGTTCGCCGCGCTGGGCACCAAGGTCACCGTCGTCGAGAAGCGCGACACGATGCTCGACTTCTGCGACCCCGAGATCATCGAGGCCCTGCGCTTCCATTTGCGCGACCTCGCTGTGACGTTCCGGTTCGGCGAAGAGGTCACGGCCGTGCACGTCGGTGCGTCCGGCACCGTGACGACGCTGGCCAGCGGCAAGCAGGTGCCCGCCGACACGGTCATGTATTCCGCAGGGCGCCAAGGCCATACCGAACACCTGGACCTCCCGGCCGCGGGTTTGGAGGCCGACGATCGCGGTCGAATCTTCGTCGACGACAACTACCAGACCAAGGTCGACCACATCTACGCCGTCGGCGACGTCATCGGCTTCCCCGCCCTGGCGGCCACGTCGATGGATCAAGGTCGGCTTGCTGCTTACCACGCGTTCGGCGAGCCCTGTAAGGGCATGACCGAACTGCAGCCCATCGGCATCTACTCGATTCCCGAGGTGTCCTACGTCGGGCGTACCGAGTTCGACCTGACCAAGGACTCGATCCCCTACGAGGTGGGGGTGTCGCGCTATCGCGAACTTGCCCGCGGTCAGATCGCGGGCGACTCCTACGGCATGCTCAAACTGCTCGTCTCGACCGAGGATCTGAGCCTTCTCGGCGTGCACATCTTCGGCACCAGCGCCACCGAGATGGTGCACATCGGGCAGGCGGTGATGGGCTGCGGCGGGACCGTCGAGTATCTGGTCGATGCGGTGTTCAACTACCCGACGTTCTCGGAGGCCTACAAGGTGGCCGCTCTGGACGTGATGAACAAGCTGCGCGCGCTGAGCCAGTTCAAGGTGTAATCCGTCAGCAGTCGTCGTCGAAGACGGTCGGCGCATCATCGGGCGGTCCTCCGGCTTCGGCACGGGCCAGCAGCCGTCCGACCGAATCGTCGAACGGCGGCGAGTAGGACACGTTCTCCTCGCAACCGCCGCCCTCCAGGCCGCCGATCAGACCCGCGATCACCGAGCCCGCCACCCACGGGGCGCCACTGGTGCCGTCGACCAGTCCCGCGCAGGGCAGCGCGGGGAAGCCGCGGTCCTCGGATGACGTGCGGGTCGTGCAGCCGATCGGGTCTCCGCCCGTCCCCATCGGGTAGCCGGTGACGGTGACGTCGGTGCCTGCCTTCGGCGCGGGCCCGACGGCGAACCCTCCCCCAGCGCTGGTCTCGACCGAATCGCCACCCTCGCGGCTCACCCTGACCACGGCGAAGTCGGCGATCGGGTCCTGATCGCTGACCCAACGCGGGTCGAGGTAGACGGCGTCGACGTGGAAGAAGTCCGAATCCGATGCCTGCCTGGCGAACTTCGGCACGAAGTACGCATCGGTACCCGCCGACAGGCAGTGCGCGGCGGTGAGGATGAGGTCACCGGACGTCGAGTCGAGCACTGCCCCCGAACAGGTGTGCAGCGACTGGCTGCCGAGGAACACCGCGCCCACCTTCCCTTCCGCTGGTACCGGCTTGGCGGCCGGGGCCGACGCTTGGGACGCGATCGAGGTCGCCGTATCCGAGGTCTTCGCGGTGGGCGCCGGACCCGCACAGGACACCGGCAGGGCCACCAGCCCCACCAGCAGAACCATCCAGACGCCACGCATGATGATCGATCTTGCCCGACGATGCTGGCGCCGGCCTGATTCGACGGAATGAGCGGACCAGGGCACCGCGTTCGAACTGTTCGAGTGGGGGCCAAGATGGCAACCATTGCAAAGTACGGGACACTAGGTGTCACCGAGGAGGCGTAGCAGTATGGCCGATCACCCAGAAGGCCCTGAGCAGCATTACCAACCGGAACAGACCGGGATGTACGAGTTGGAGTTCCCCGCGCCCCAGCTCTCGTCGGCAGACGGTCGTGGTCCGGTGCTGATCCATGCCCTCGAGGGGTTCTCGGACGCAGGCCACGCCATCAAGCTCGCTGCGGAGCACCTGAAGAACACGCTGGACACCGAGCTGGTGGCGTCGTTCGCGATCGACGAGCTGCTGGACTACCGGTCGCGGCGGCCGCTGATGACGTTCAAGACCGATCACTTCACCCACTACGACGACCCCGAGCTGAGCCTGTACGCGTTGCACGACACCGTCGGCACGCCGTTTCTGCTGCTCGCCGGGCTCGAGCCCGACCTGAGGTGGGAACGGTTCATCACCGCGGTCCGGCTGCTGGCCGAACGGCTCGGGGTGCGCCAGGTGATCGGGCTCGGCACGATTCCGATGGCAGTGCCGCACACCCGCCCGGTCACCATGACGGCCCACGCCGACGACAAGGAGCTGATCGCCGAGCACCAGCCGTGGGTCGGCGAGGTCCAGGTGCCAGCAAGCGTGTCGAACCTGCTCGAGTTCCGGATGTCCCAGCACGGACACGAGGCGGTCGGCTACACCGTGCACGTCCCGCATTACCTCGCGCAGACGGACTACCCGGCGGCCGCCGAGGCGCTGCTCGCCGAGGTCGCACGGACCGCCGCATTGCAGATCCCGCTGGCCGCGCTTGGCGAGGCGGGTGCCGAAGTGCTCGCAAAGATCAACGATCAGGTGGAGTCGAGTTCCGAAGTCGCTCAAGTGGTGACGGCCCTCGAGCGCCAGTACGATGCATTCGTCAGCGCTCAAGAGAATCGGTCTTTGCTGGCGCGAGACGAAGATCTCCCCAGCGGTGATGAACTCGGCGCCGAGTTCGAGCGATTCCTTGCCCAACAGTCGGGTGACGGGTCGACCGACGGGGACGACGGCACCGCATCCCCCTGACCGGGCCCGACAGTGAAGTTGGCGAGGAGTGGCGATCATGGCGAAGCGAAAGCCCAATCTGCGTAGTGTCCGCGAACTCACGCCGACCCTGCACTACCGGACCATTCACGGGTACCGGCGCGCATACCGGGTGGCTGGCTCGGGCCCCGCGATCCTGCTGATCCACGGCATCGGCGACAACTCCACGACATGGAGCACGGTGCAGTCGAAGCTCGCGCAACGATTCACCGTCATCGCACCCGACCTGCTGGGCCACGGACAGTCGGACAAGCCGCGCGCGGACTACTCGGTTGCGGCCTACGCCAACGGAATGCGTGACCTGTTGAGCGTGCTCGACGTCGAGCGGGTCACGGTGGTCGGTCACTCGCTCGGTGGTGGGGTGGCCATGCAGTTCGCCTACCAGTTCCCGCAATTGGTGGACCGACTGATCCTCGTGGGCGCGGGTGGGGTGACCAAGGACGTGAACGTTGCGCTGCGCATCGCGTCCCTGCCGATGGGCACCGAGGCGCTGGCCCTGCTGCGCCTGCCGTTGGTGCTGCCCGCCCTTCAGGTGATCGGGCGGGTTGGCGGTGCGATGTTCGGCTCGACCGGCCTTGGCCGTGACCTCCCGGACGTGCTGCGCATCCTCGCCGATCTGCCGGAGCCAACCGCATCGTCGGCATTCGCCAGAACCCTGCGTGCCGTGGTGGATTGGCGCGGCCAGGTGGTGACCATGCTGGATCGATGTTATTTGACGGAATCCGTTCCCGTGCAACTAATTTGGGGATCGCAAGACTCGGTGATCCCGGTCAGCCACGCCCAGATGGCGCACTCGGCCATGCCCGGGTCGATCCTCGAGGTCTTCGACGGATCGGGACACTTCCCTTTCCATGACGACCCTGACCGCTTCGTCGAGTGCGTCGAGAAGTTCATCGACTCGACCGCACCTGCCGTCTACGACCAGGACGCGCTGCGCGACCTGCTGCGGACCGGCATCAGCGAGCGAGCCATCACCGGCACCATCGGCACCCGGGTGGCCGTGCTCGACGCCATGGGCGCCGACGAGCGCAGCGCTACCTGACCAGCTGCGAAACCCAGGGGCGAACACACGAAGTAGCATCGGGCACATGGCCATCGACGTGACCGTGCTCCGGGTTTTCACCGATTCCGACGGCAACTTCGGCAACGCCCTCGGCGTCATCGACTCCAGCCAGGTGGGTCCGGCCGACAGACAACGGGTTGCCACCGAATTGGGTTACAGCGAAACCATTTTCGTCGGACTACCGGAGTCCGGCACCAGTTCCGCCGTTGCGCACATCTTCACCCCCGCCTCCGAGCTGCCCTTCGCCGGGCATCCCACCGTCGGGGCGTCGTGGTGGCTCAAGCAGCGCGGCACGCCGATCAACACCTTGCAGGTGCCCGGCGGCGTGGTGCAGGTGAAGTACCTGTCGCAGCCGGACGGCGAGTTCACCGAGATCAGAGCCCGCTCGGAGTGGGCGCCGGACTTCTCGATCCACGACCTGAACTCGATCGACGAGGTCCTCGCCGCCGATCCCGCCGACTACTCGGACGACGTCGAGCACTACGTATGGGCGTGGATCGACAAGGGCGAGGGCAGCATTCGCTCGCGGATGTTCGCCAGCCGACTGGGCATCCCGGAAGACGAGGCGACCGGTGCCGCGGCGGTGCGCATCACCGACCATCTGAGCCGGGACCTGACGATCACGCAGGGCAAGGGCTCGCAGATCCGCACGTCCTGGAGCCCGGACGGCTGGGTGAAGGTGGCCGGTCGCGTGGTCGACGACGGGGCCAGGCAGATCGACTGACCGCACCGGTCAGCTCGACGCGACCCCGCGATGCGCTCGCAGCGCCTCGATCTCGCGTTCGAAGTCATCTGCCGAGGAGAACGAGCGGTAGACCGACGCAAAGCGCAGGTAGGCGACTTCGTCGAGGTCGCGCAGTGGTCCGAGGATGGCAAGGCCCACCTCGTTGCTCGGCACCTCGGGTGACCCGCCGGCCCGCACGGCGTCCTCGACCTGCTGCGCCAGCATGTTGAGCGCATCGTCGTCGACCTGGCGCCCCTGGCAGGCGCGGCGCACGCCCTTGATCACCTTCTCGCGACTGAACGGCTCGGTGACGCCGCTGCGCTTCACGACGGCCAGCACGGCCGTCTCCACGGTGGTGAATCGGCGTCCACACTCCGGGCACGACCGGCGTCGCCGGATCGCCTGGCCCTCATCGGTCTCCCGGGAATCGACCACGCGCGAGTCGGGGTGACGACAGAACGGACAGTGCATCACCGCTCCTTCGCCGCCGTCGTGGGGCCCGAGCACTTCGGACGACATCGAGCGTACCGTCGCACGGCAGCGAATTTGACTGCGCATGTCGCGAGATCACCCGATGGGCGCGATCAGGGTCTGTCCTGCGTCCACCGCCGCGGTGTGAAGTTCGTTCAATTCCTTGATCTGGTCGACCACCGCACCGACCGGCGCATCCGGAGCCACCCGCTGCGCAAGCTGCTGCAGCGACTCCCCCGCCTGGACCTGCACCACGGCGAGCTGACTCGGCATCTGCTCCGCCGGAACCGCCGATGCACCCAGCTGAGCGACCAGACCCAGCCACACGGTGATGGCCGCGGCGACGAGGGACAGCAACACCGTGGTCAACGGCGTGATGCGCTTGGGGCGATGGGATGCACGCGACATCAGCACACCGGTGCGCTCATAGCGCAGGGGTGAGCCGGCAGGGCGGCTGGAGTGGGGCCGCCGCCTCGCAGCCTGTCGGATGGGCCGGACGGGCCGGGCCACGACATCGGTGGGGTTCTCGCGGGTGATGATGGTCATCTGCCGGCCTTTCGGTGTGTTCGGCGGTGCGGTGTTCGCTCCTGTGTTCGAATGATAATCGCTCAGGTGTTCGATGACTAGAACACGTGATCGAACTGTTGCAAACGATAAACGGACCCACCGACAAGTTCCGGCCCGAGCGAACTGACGTGCGACACGCCTCGAACACATGTTTGATTATCGGATCGCGGGAGACTAGATTCCACCCCATGAGCGACAGCAGTGACACCAGGGAAGCCGCCCTGACCCACCGTCAACGCACCATCCTCGAGGTCATCCGCTCCTCGGTCACCACAAGGGGTTATCCGCCCAGCATCCGCGAGATCGGCGACGCCGTCGGCCTCACGTCGACGTCGTCGGTCGCCCATCAGCTGCGCACGCTCGAACGCAAGGGCTATCTGCGACGCGACCCCAACCGTCCGCGAGCGGTCGACGTGCGCACCCCTGAGGAACTCGCGATGCCCGTCGTCGCCACCGACGTCGCGGGCTCCGACGCGCTACCCGAGCCGACCTACGTGCCCGTGCTCGGACGCATTGCGGCGGGTGGCCCGATTCTCGCCGAGGAAGCCGTCGAGGACGTGTTCCCACTGCCGCGTGAGCTCGTCGGCGAGGGCTCGCTGTTCCTGCTCAAGGTCGTGGGTGAGTCGATGGTGGACGCCGCGATCTGTGACGGCGACTGGGTGGTCATCCGTCAGCAGAACGTCGCGGAGAACGGCGACATCGTCGCAGCGATGATCGACGGCGAGGCCACGGTGAAGACGTTCAAGCGCGCCCGCGGTCAGGTCTGGCTGATGCCCCACAACCCGTTGTTCGATCCGATCCCCGGCAACGACGCCGCCATCCTCGGCAAGGTCGTCACGGTCATCCGCAAGGTCTAGCCCAGGTTGTCGACGATCAGCCCAAGGGTGAAGTCGAATCGTTCGTGACCGGTGCCCGACGTCAGTTCGGCCGCATATCGCCGAGTCGATGGGAACGCGTCGGCGGGCAGGGCCTCCAAGCGCTGGATCAGCTCCTCGCGGCCGACGACCCAGGCGACGTCTTGGCCGGCTCGCTGCGCCTCGACCATTGCAATCTCCAGCGTGTAGGCGTTCAGCGTGCTCGCCGCAGCCCTGTTCGTGATCACGTTGCTACTGGTCGGACTCCTCCCGAAACATCCACGATCCCACTAACTCGAAAGATCAACCGTGACTACCAAAGTCGCACTCATCACCGGCACCAGCCGCCCAATCGGTATCGGCTTCGCCGTCACCACGCAACTCGCCGAACTGGGCTACCACGTGGTCCTCACCGCGCGTGAGGCAGCACGCGCAGAACAGCTCGCCGAACAACTGCGCACCGATGGCCACGCCGCCAGCGCCCTGCGCCTCCACCTCATCGAACCGGCCACCTTCGACGACGCCGCCGCCTACGTCGCGCAGACCTTTGGGCACCTCGACGTCCTGATCAACAACGCCACACACGGACCGGACTTCACCATCATGTCCGCGCTCGACGCCGACCTCCGCGCCGTCCGCACGGCACTCGACGCCGACCTCATCGGCACGTGGGGCCTGATCCTCGCGATGCTTCCACTTCTCAAGGCGGCCCCGGCAGCCCGATCGTCAACGTCTCCAGCAAGTCCGCCCAGCAGATCGCCACCGGACTCGACCTCGGTGCGCCCCTACGAGCGCCCGCCTACTCCATGGCGAAGTACATGCTCAACGTCCTGACCACCACCTTGGCCCGCGCACTCGAAGACACGCCGATCCTCGTCAACGCCGTCGACCCCGGCGACACCGCCACTCACCCCGAACGCGGCGACGACGATGACTCACGCTCGGCCGCCGAGAGCGCCCGTGGAATCGTCTGGGCCGCAACGCTTGGCCTCGACGGTCCGACCGGTGGCCTCTTCTACGACAAGAAGCCGATGACTCAGCCCTTGACGAAACCGTTCGTCAATGCGAATTCCTCACTTGCGAACCAGATCTCGGCGCGCGCCCGATCATACTGACCGCTACCCGGCGTCCAGTACACGCCGGTGGTGGTATCGGCCTTGACGGGGTATCCCTCCGGCGCCTGGTAAGGGTCGTCGTGCGCCAGCCGCAATGCCGTCTGGCCCGGAGTTGGCTCCTCGAGCACGATCGCGGCGTGCCGGCCGCTCGGCGGCCCACTGGCGGGCTCGGGCTCCTCTTCTGGGACGTCGGCGGCCGGCGACTCGGCCTCGATGCGCGTCGGTGCGGTGTCGATGGAGTCCTGGTCGTCGGGCAATCCTGCCAGCCGGGTGGTCGTCCCGCCGTCCTCGTCGTCGTCGTGGTCCGTGTGATGGGGCGGATCATCGTGGTGATCGTCGGCGTCGTGGTGCCCGATGCGGTGCTCGGCGTGGCCATCGCCCGAGCGCATCGCCCAGGCACTCAGCGGGACGTATGCGGCGTCCCCCGCCGGGCCGTGCTCGGCCGGGCCGTGCTCGGCCGGGCCGTGCTCGGCCGTGCCGTGCTCGGCCAATGGCATCGGACCGGATTCGAAGTCGCGGTCATCGGGATCGTCGTCGTCGAATTGGTTTAGCGGTGCACGGTCGCTGCCCCGCCGCCTGTTCAGCAGCACCGCGACGATGATCGCGACCACCACCAGCGCGACCGGGATGGCGGCGAGCCACCACCATTGCCGCAGGTTCGCGTACCACTTGCCGCCGCCCGCACTGGACGGCTCCGCGGCGGGCGGCGCCTTCGGCGCGTCCTGCCCCGGCACCACGAGACCGGACAGACCCGCAGCAAGGTTGGCCGGCTCGGTGGTGAACTTGCTCGTCGACTTGTCCCACGTGATCGCGCCGCCGTTGAACTTCTGTGTGACCAGATCACCGTTCTCGGTCTGGTCCGCGGTCGGTGCGCCGAGGTCGCCCTTCGCTCCCCCCAGCTTGCTCCACGCCGCGTTCATCGCGCCCCGCACGATCACGGCGCCGAAATCGGGCGTCCAGAAGATCACCGGCTGATCCGCAGCGGCGAACGTGGTGATCCGGCTCATCGGGGCAAGGCCGCCGTCGGCCTCGCTGCTGGTGGGGAATCCCAGATCGCCCCCGGGCCCGCCGACGCTCTCGTACTTGGCCAGCACCTGGCCCGTCACCACGTTGGCACCGGTGGCGGGGCTGTAGAAGATCTTGCCGCCCGCGAAGGTCTGCACCAGACCATCCGCGCCAACGGAGCTCGGCGGCCCCTCCGCTGCGCCAAGCGGGCCGAGTGCTCCGCCCGCTGCGCGACGAGCGGCGTTGATGGCCGACGTCGCGTCGCCCGGAACCGCAAGGCCCGCAAGCTGATCGGCTAGCTCCGGCGGCGTCGTCGTGAACGCCTTGGTCTTCGAGTCCCATGACAGCTGGCCGCCGGAGAAGTTCTGCGACACCACGTCACCGGTGTACATCTCGTCGTCGCTCGGGACGCCCAACGGGCCCGCCGATCCGCCGAGCTTGTCCCACGCCGCATTGATGGCGCCGCGGACCACGCGCGCGCCGGTATCCGGGGTGAAGAAGATGACCGGGTCGTCGGCCGCGCTGAACGTAGTGTTGCGGCTGTTCGGTGCCTTGCCGTCGCCCTCGTCGATGGTGGGAAAGCCCAGGTCGCCGTCGGCGGGGCCACCCAGAGACAGATACTTGTCGAGGATCGCCCCCACCATGATGTGGGCGCCGGTGTCGGGGGTGAAGAAGACCTTCCCGCCTGCGAAGTTCTGACCGAAGCCGCTACCGGCGGCGTAGACGGTGCCGTCCTTGGGCCCGAGCAGCCCCGTCGCGCCCCCGCCGGCATCCCATGCCTGATTGATCGCGGCGTCGGCATCGCTCTCCGGCGTCGCCGCGGCAACCGGGGCGAGCAGGACGACAGCGGCCGCCAGCGCGAGGCCGACGCCCACCCGTCTCGTCGCACCGCCCAACAGGGTTCGCAGCCCGGTCATCCGTCCCCTCCCCCAATCCACCAAAAGGTCCCTAAAGTATCGCGCCCGTCAACTGTGCGTCAGTTGACGTCCATCTTGAGGGATATCCAAGCGGTCGTGGGGATGTGTCGCGCAGGGGGCCCGTGAACTGGTGGCCCATCGGACGGTCGCAGCGGGGGTCAAACGCCCAGGCCGCGGCCGATGATCTCCTTCATGATTTCGGTGGTTCCGCCGTAGATCGTCTGAATCCGCGAATCCAGGAAGGCCCGGGCAATGGGGTATTCCCGCATGTAGCCGTACCCGCCGTGCAATTGCAGGCAACGATCGTTGAGTCGCACCTGAGCCTCGGTGGAGTACCACTTCGCCATCGCGGCCTGCTCGACCGTCAGCTTCTCGTCGAGATGCAGGCGGATGAATTCGTCGACCATGATCCGAACCGCGGTTGCCTCGGTGGCCAGCTCCGCCAGCGTGAAGCGGGTGTTCTGGAAGCTACCGATCGGCTTGCCGAACGCCTTCCGCTCCTTGGTGTACTGCAGGGTGGTCGTCAGCACGGCCTCCATGCCGGCCGCGGCCATGACCGCGATGCTGATCCGCTCCTGGGGCAGGTTCTGCATCAGGTAGACGAAGCCCATGCCCTCCTCCCCGAGCAGGTTCTCGGCGGGCACCTTGACGTCGGTGAAGGACAGCTCGGCGGTGTCCTGCGCGTCCAAGCCGATCTTGTCGAGATGGCGGCCGCGCTCGAAGCCCTCCATGCCCCGCTCGACGACGAGCAGCGAGAAGCCCTGCGCACCCTTGTCGGGGTCGGTGCACGCCACGACGATCACCAGGTCGGCGTGAATGCCGTTGGTGATGAACGTCTTTGCTCCGTTGAGCACGTAGTGGTCGTCGTGTTTGACCGCGCGGGCCTTGATGCCCTGCAGGTCGCTGCCGGTGCCGGGTTCCGTCATCGCGATCGCAGTGATCAGCTCACCGGAGCAGAACCCGGGCAGCCAGCGCTGCTTCTGCTCCTCGGTGGCCAGACGCAGCAGGTAGGGCGCGATGACGTCGTTCTGCAACGCGAAGCCGAGGCCGCTGTAGCGGGCGGCGCTGGTCTCCTCGGTGATGATGACGTTGTAGCGGAAGTCGGAGTTGCCGCCGCCGCCGTACTCCTCGGGCACGGCCATGCCGAGGAAGCCCTGCTTGCCTGCCTCCAGCCAGACGCCGCGGTCGACGATCTTGTCCTTCTCCCACTGCTCGTGGAACGGCGCGACGTGGCGGTCCAGGAACGCCCGGTAGGACTCGCGGAACAGATCGTGCTCCGGCTCGAAGAGGGTGCGGTCGTACTTGACTACCTGGCTGGGCGAGCCCATGTTTTTCCTCCGGAGTGCGGGAAGAGGGATGTGGGAAGGAATTGCTGCGAGCCTATACCACCCAACCGGATGGTTGGCTGAGTCGTATAGCGGGAGCCCCGAGGGTCTGTCGCGCGCGCCATAGACTCGGCACATGGGCGAGGGTTCGACGTCATTGGCGCACTGGGGCGCGTTCATCGCCGATGTACGAGACGGCGACATCGCCTCGGCGCGGGCCGATGACGGCGACGAAGACCCGTCACCGCTACTGGGCAACCTGCCAGGGTCGCTTCGGCACACGTCGCGGGTCACCGGCCCGGCGGTCCGACGCGGCTGGCTGGACGACGGGCCAGGCCCCAGTTTTCGGCGCGGCGCCGACGAGTTCGTCGCCGTGTCGTGGGACGAGCTCACCGAACTGCTGGCCGACGAACTGCGCCGCGTCGTCGACACCCACGGCAACGGGGCCATCTACGGCGGTTCGTATGGATGGGCCAGCGCGGGCCGGTTCCACCACGCCCAGAGCCAGGTGCACCGCTTCTTGAAAATGCTTGGCGGATACACCTTCTCGCGCCACTCCTACAGCCTCGGCGCCACGGGTGTAATCATGCCGCGGGTGGTCGGCACCCACGACAACCTGTTCAAGCGATCCACGCAGTGGAACGTCATCGCCGAGCACACCGACCTGATGGTGTGCTTCGGCGGTATCGCACTGAAGAACTCAGCCGTCAATCCGGGCGGCGCCACGGAGCACCCCACCCGAAGGTCCATGCAGCGACTGCGCGAACGGGGCGGCAAGGTCGTGTCGATCAGCCCGCTGCGCGACGACCTGAACGGTGACTGCGAGTGGCTCGCTCCCGTGCCGGGCACCGACATCGCCATCATGTTGGCTCTGGCCTACGTGCTTGCGACCGAGGGATTGGCCGACCGCAGGTTCCTCGACACCTACTGCACTGGCTACGGACGCTTCGAGCGCTACCTACTCGGCACCACAGATGGCATACCCAAGTCACCGCAGTGGGCGGCGCAGATCTCCGGACTGTCCGCGGGCACGCTGATCGACTTGGCCCGACGGATGGCCGGCGGGCGCACGTTGGTGACCGTCAGCTGGTCGCTGCAACGGGTTCGGCATGGCGAGCAGGCACCGTGGATGGGGCTGGTGCTCGCCGCGATGGTCGGCCAGATCGGGCTTCCCGGAGGCGGTTTCGGGCACGGCTACGGTTCGCAGAACGAGCTCGGCATGCCACCTCTGCGCTGCCGGTTGCCGACGCTTCCGCAGGGCATCAACCCGGTTCGAGCGTTCATCCCGGTCGCCGCCGTCAGCGACATGCTGCTGCACCCCGGCGAGGAGTTCGACTACAACGGGCTGCGGTTGACCTACCCCGACATCAAATGCGTGTACTGGGCAGGCGGCAACCCGTTTCATCACCATCAGGACATCCCTCGGCTGCGTCGGGCCCTGGCGCGTCCCGACACCATCGTCGTGCACGACCCGTACTGGACGGCGATGGCCAAGCACGCCGACGTCGTCGTACCGTCGACCACCGCGTACGAACGCGACGACTACTCCGGCTCGCGCAACGATCCCCTGCTGATGGCCATGCCCGCGCTGGCCGAGCCGTACGCAGACTCGCGCGACGACTACACCACCTTCAGCGCCTTGGCCGACCGGCTGGGCTTCGGCGAGCAGTTCACCGAGGGCCGCACCGCCAAGGAGTGGCTGGTGCATCTTTACGAGAAGTGGTCCGCTGAACTGGATTTCATCGTGCCGTCGTTCGAGGACTTCTGGCAAGAGGGCCGTCTGCGTCTGCCAACCGAGGACGGGCTGACACTGCTCGCCGACTTCCGAGCCGATCCGGTGACCCATCGGTTGGACACGCCGAGTGGCCGCATCGAGATCTTCTCGGCCGACATCGCCGCGTTCTCCTACGACGACTGCGCGGGCCACCCGAAGTGGTACGAGCCCACCGAATGGCTCGGCGGCGACCGCGCGTCCGCCTATCCGCTGCACCTGCTCGCGAACCAGCCCGCCAGCCGTCTGCACAGCCAACTCGACGGCGGAGGCACCAGTCAGAACTCGAAAGTCGCTGGGCGCGAGCCGATCCGGATCCATCCGAGCGATGCGGCCGGGCGGAGCCTGGTCGACGGTGACGTGGTGCGGGTGTTCAACGATCGCGGGGCATGCCTGGCCGGTGTCGTGATCGACGACGCGCTGCGACGCGGGGTCGTGCAACTGTCGACGGGCGCCTGGTACGACCCCGAGGACCCTGCCGACCCCGACGCGCTGTGCGTACACGGCAACCCCAACGTGTTGACCGCCGACGTCGGCACCTCGGCGCTGGCGAAGGGCTGCACGGGCGCGCACGTGCTGGTGCAGGTGGAAACGTTCACCGGTCCGCTTCCGCCCGTGCGCGCGCATGAACCACCGAGGATCCAGATGCGCCACGACATGGCCGCCGATTAACCCACACCCGGGTGCACGGCAAACTTTTGGGCTTGCCAAATGCCGTCGACGACGAATGCGCTGGGATTTGGTTGCCAAAATCGACAGGTTCCGACCAAGCCGTTCTCTGTTACGGCGCACCCGCCTGTCAGGTTCCCCACATGGAACATTGCGCATATCTCATGCGTAGCGCTGATGTAGGGTTCTCACACCGACACAGTTTGGGCTCGAGCTGCTCGTTTCTTCGGCCCGTTTGGGGGCAGCGTGCGGATTTGCCACATGATCGCAGCCAACGTTGCGTTGTTACCGAAGACCGTCAGGCCGCTGCCTCCTGATCCGAATGAGGCGCGGGCGGGCCGACAATGGCGCCGACCAGCGCAATTCGTCCTGCTATCGATCATCGCAACGTTTCTGTGCACGACATTGCCTCCAATTCGTGGGGACCGCGATTACTCGTGGTGGATCGACGGGATCTGGCAAAACCTCGCCCTCGGCGCTACCGCGGCGTTATGCCTGGTACGGATTCGTCCGTGGAGCCCCGATCGGCGCGTCTGGCAGCTTGTCGCGGCAGCCTTGGCGTGCCAGGCGCTTGCGAACACCTACTGGTCCTGGTTCGTCCCGCAGATCGTCCCGCAACCCTTCCCGACAGTGGCGGATGCGCTGTGGCTGGCTTTCTACCCGTGCGTCTTCCTCGCAACGGTGTTGCTCGTGCGATCTCGGGTCGCCCAGTTCCCATTGAGCGTCGGGTTGGACGGACTCTTGGTGGGGTTGGGAACCGCCTCGGTCACGTCTGCATTCGTGCTACCCCCGGTGTTGTCAGGATTGAGCGGCAGTGTCGCCGCGATGGCGACGAATCTTTCCTATCCGATGCTGGACATCCTGCTGTTGGCCACCATCCTTGCCGCGTGTGCGCTGTTCCGGTGGCACCCGCCGCCGGGTTTGTGGTGGCTCGGTCTGGGGTTGGCAATGACCCAAGTCCTGGATTCGGCCTATGTGATTCAACTGGCCGACGACAGCTACTGGTCGGGCGGGTTACTCGACGCGGGGTGGGTCGTCGCAGCCACCGTCACCGCGTTGGCGGCTGGGCGGCATCGCCGGCCCTCAATAGCCCGTGTTCCGCGCGCAGTGTCCCTGGCCGTACCGATCCTGGCCACCTACTTGAGCCTCTTCATTCTGATACTCGACAACTACATCGAAATTACACCGGCTGCGACGTATTTCGCGCTCGCTACGGTGCTGGCGTCGATGGGCCGCATACTGGCCGCATACTGGGAGTCGGGTCCCTCGGGCGAGCACGCCTATCTGGCGCGGACCGACGACCTGACCGGGCTACCCAATCGACGCGGCTTCTATGCCCGAGCGGGCCTGTTGCTACCCGGCAAGGGCCACGCAGTCAGTGGATTGCGTTCGCCGGCACTGCTGCTTTTGGATCTCGACCACTTCAAGAACGTCAACGACTCGCTGGGCCACGCCGCAGGAGACAAACTGCTGTGTGTCATCGCCGCCCGGTTGAACGCCAGCCTGCGCGACGAGGACTTGCTCGTCCGCCTCGGCGGTGATGAGTTCGCCGTGCTCCTGCCCGACGCCGACGTCGCGGGTGCAACCCAGGTGGCAATCAGGTTGCGCACCGTTGTGGAAGAAGCGGTGCCACTGGAAGGTCTGCGGATACAGGTCGCGGGCAGCATTGGCATTGCGATCAGCCCGATGCACGGCCATGACGTCGGCACGATGCTTCGCCACGCTGACATCGCGATGTATCGCGCTAAACGGCAGCAGGTCGGCTATCTGCTATACACCCCGGAAGTCGCAGGCGATGGGCTCGAAACCACCCGCGCTGGAATGCGGCTGCTCGACCAACTGCGTACTGCGGTGGTGAAACGCGAACTGTGCGTGCACTATCAGCCGAAGGTCGATTTGCGGTCGGGCGCAATCGTCGGCGTGGAAGCACTGGTCCGTTGGGATCACCCAGAGCGTGGACTGATGGCACCGGAACATTTCCTTGCCACGGTGCAACAGAACGGTCTCATGCACGCGATGACGATGGCCGTTCTCGATCAGGCAGTCGACGGTGCCGCGCAATTGCGTGAACGCGGTTTTCCGCTGCCCGTTGCGGTAAATCTGTTCCCGCCAAGTCTCGAAGATCTCGATCTGCCGCTGCGGATCGCAGACGCGTTGTCCCGCCGCGACCTGAGCCCGGGTCTACTGGTCGTAGAAATCACCGAAGACTTCCTCCTTGGCAACCTGATCCGTGCGGTCAAGGTGCTCGATGACCTACACGCGTTGGGCGTCCGCATCGCCATCGATGATTTCGGCACGGGCTATTCGGCGTTGTCGTATTTGCGTGAGCTACCCATTGATGAGGTCAAGCTCGACCGCTCCTTCATCGCACCGATCACCGCCGATCTCCGCGCGGCGGCAATCGTCCGCACGGTGATCAATCTCGCTGACACCTTGGGTATGACGGTGGTGGCGGAAGGCGTCGAGAACGACGAAACGGCGGTAGCCCTTGCCTCCTACGGCTGCACCGTGGCACAGGGTTACTTCTGCGGTCGGCCGATGCCCATCGCCGAACTACTCGAATATGTCGCCGCGCCCACGGCGATGCTGTCGGCCGTCGCGGCTCGCGAAGGTCGCCTCGATTACGCCGACATCCTCGGCTCCGACGATCTCGAAGCGGGACTATTCGGCCGCGGCCGCTGACCGAGACGCTGCAACAGGATAGGCACCGGTGCGCAGCCCCATGACAGAAACCATCGCGGTAGCCGAGCTCGGCCGGACCATCCTTTTCTCGTTCGACGACATGATGCGCTACCACGGCCCGGGGTCCCCAGCCGGCGTCGCGGTCGCGTTCAAGGCGATGCAGCGCGCATTCGACCTGCTCTCCCCCGACGCACCACCCGAGCGTCGTTCGATCATCGTGCGCACCGCGTTTCGCGGTCCTGGCGCACGGGACGGATTCGAGGCGGTGACGCGCGCGGTCGCCGACGGCCGCTACACCGTGGACCGCACGTTGCTCCGCGCTGACCGGGGACGGCTGGTGGAGGACTTCGTGTTCGAGATCGGCACCGGCGGCCCCGGGGTGACGCTTCTGCTGCGCGACGGCTTCGTCACCGACGAGTTCGTCGATCTGGCCAGAGCCGACGACCGCACCGATGCACAGGAACACCGCCTCGACGGACTGAAAGTGCAACTGGCACAACGTGTCATGGCGATGCCTGCGGTTGACGTCTTCGAACTGGCGTGAACTCTCGTCGTTGACCGCGTGCCCGCTGGTGGTGATACTCAGGCGATGGGTCTTCGGGACATGTACGCCAAACGCCTGCAGAAGAAGTGGGACCAGAAGTCACCAGAGCAGCAGGCCGCCGTCGAGGCGACGATGGCGCAGCGGTACGAGTCGAACATGGCCCCTGTCGCCACGGGGACCGAGCTGGCCGACGCAGAGTGGGAACGCGCGCGGGCCGAGCACCAGTCGCGGCTACGCCGAGGTGCTCGGCGGTCCCACAGGCGCCCATTTCTGGGGCACGGTCCCCGACGCGGTGCGGCCCAGCGAGGCGGCCCGCAATCCCCCGAGCATCCGAGACGAACTCAAGAACTCAC
>JAOPVF010000283.1 GCA_025963195.1 Mycobacterium sp.
CCAGTCCCCGTTCCAGTTCCCGTTGTTGGGCCAGAAGGTGGTCCAGACGCGGTTGTCGAATCCGATCACGAACAGGTCGAGATTGCCCGGTGCCCGCGAGACCGCAGCGATCTGCTGCTTGTCGCGGTCGAAGACGGCGTTGCCGGGCAGCGGGAACCAATCCGGGTTCCAGATTTGAAAAGACATGGTGAACACAACCTTTCGTGTTGGTCGGCTCGCGCGGTGCGGCCGACGTGGGTGTCATCTCGGGGTCACGATTCGCTGGCGAGGTGATTGACTACGTGGCCAGCGAAATATGTTGTGCTAGACGGGAAACGGCGTTGCCGGGTAGCGCGAACCAGTCCCCGTTCCAGTTCCCGTTGTTGGGCCAGAAGGTGGTCCAGACGCGGTTGTCGAATCCGATCACGAACAGGTCGAGATTGCCCGGTGCCCGCGAGACCGCAGCGATCTGCTGCTTGTCACGGTCGAAGACGGCGTTGCCGGGCAGCGGGAACCCATCCGGATTCCAAACCGTGGGAACCATTGCATCGATCCTTTATTTCGGCGATGTGATGGAAGTTCTGTCTCGACGATCTTGCGCACTCCGATGCGATACGGCGTGAGTAGTCGACTATCAGGCCATGCAGTTACGAACGACGTTGAGTGGCATCACCGGCAGCCGACACGGTCCGGATGATCCCATCAATCTTTGAGCGCAGGTGTCGGTGCCGGCGTGACCTGCCGACCCATCAGCCGGGCCCGAGACGGCACCGAAGCCCGTCATGCATTCCAGAATTGACTCCAGATGTGGTTGTCGAACCCGACGATGAACAGGTCGAGGTTGCCCGGTGCGCGTGACACCGCGGCGACCTGTTGGTTGACGTGGTCGAAGACGGCCTGACCCGGCAGTGGGAACCAGTCGCCATTCCAGCCGACCGCGTCGTTCCAGAACGTCGTCCAGATGCGGTTGTCGAACCCGACGATGAACAGATCCAGATTCCCCGGTGCCCGCGACACGGCCGCCACGTGCTGGTGGTCGTGGTCGAACACCGCCTGCCCGGGAACGGGGAACCAGTCTCCGTTCCAACCACCTTCTGTGTTGGGCCAGAACGTCGTCCACACGCGGTTGTCGAACCCGACGACGAACAGATCGAGGTTGCGCGGAGTCCGTGAAACGGCGGCGAGCCGTTGCCGCTCGTGGTCGAACACCGCCTGCCCGGGGAGCGGGAACCAATCCGATTGCCAGCCGAGCCTGCGGGCCTCGAACGTGAGCCGATACCGCCCGCCGTCGCCGTTGATGTCGATCGACCGTTGTACGACTTCGTTGTGCTCGGCCCGTTGCAATTCCTCGGCGGTGAAGCGCAATTCGGCGACTCCGACCCGGTCGTCGAAGTTCGGTGCTCCGGTGGGCGTTCCCATCGCTGAGTTGATGTCGTTCAGCAGCGCCGAGACCTTGTCATCCCGTGGTGCGGTCAGGCTCCCCAGGACCGACCCCCCCACGATGCCCTTGACGATGCCCCGCATAGCCTCCGGGTCACCGTCGTCGTTTTCCATCAGACCGACGGCGAAGATGACGTTGTCGGGGTTGGCGAGCTGCCCTCCGAGTTGGCCGTTGATCCCCCAGATGGGGACGGATGCTCCTGGCGCTTGGTGCGTTTCGCCCTCGTCGACGTCGTCGAATCCATACCGCACGACCTCGAAGGCCGGCAGTGGCACGGGAAAACCCGCGACGTTGACCGTGGACGCGAGGTTTATCGTGGTGACGAGCACGTACGGCTCGTCGGCACCCACCTCGTCGGTCTCTTCGTTGCAGTGAATGTCGTGCAGATAGATCTGGATCATTCGATTCCCCCTGATCGATGGCGACTTGCATGGTCGCGGAAAGCCCGTCGAGCGTCGCCGCAAGATGGTCCGCCCTGACAGCGTCCACCGCGTCCCTCCTGCCCCGCATGAGTAGTCGACTACTCGAATTTTCACGGGCACACCGGTATTTCTGTATAGCGACGCGATTACGGGCGTGGGCCGTACCGCATGGATTGAGAAATGCGCGTGCCGCTGCCGTCACCGCGAAACCGGTTTCAGGGCAGTCGCGAAGCATGTGGGCCTCGGTGGTCGAACAGTCCTGATCCTGCGGAAACGCAGGTAGTCGGCTACTCATGCGGGGCGGGCCGGCTCAGCATATTTTCGCCGTATGGCTCAACCGCATCCGATGCTCGTGCCCGGCGACGGGAAGCTCGCTGATCTCACCGGCCCTGGCATCACGGACCGCTGGGGGGTAACCGCCACGGATCTCGGCGCCTCGGTCATCGCCCCTAACGGGAAATTGGTCTCGGTCTTTGGTGACACTTTCTCGGGACGCAAAGTGGGAGAGGGCGAGTGGCGCTCCCCAGTGGTGCTGATCGGTACCGGAGACGCGGCGACTCCGATTCGCTATGAACGAGCCGGGGGGCCTGATCCCGACTTCGCCCAGCAACTCTGGTTCTACATCCACGACGACAAGCGGACGGGCTGGGCGCAGGGCGGAATCAGCACGGTGCTACCCTCCGATTTGTTATGCGTCGGAGACGCGCTCTACCTCCACGCCATCGTCAACCGCGAATATCCGAACGTCATCTGGTCTGAACTTTGGCGGTCGCTCGACAGCGGCATCTCGTGGCAGCACATGGGCGAGCGGGCGAAGTTCGCCGCGTCCCTACACAACGGTTACGCGCAATGCTGGTCGTGGGACTTCGATCCTGACGACGGCTGGGTGTACGTCGTTTCAACCGGATTTCAGCGCGACAAGGGCATCATTCTGAGGCGAGTCCGCCCCGAGCACATCGGCGACAGGTCGCGTTACTCGGGTTGGGGGTGGGCCAACGGGCGGTGGGCGTGGGACAACGAGCCGACGGTGATCACGCCCGCCGGCGAACGCTGGGGCGAGCTGAGTATGCGCCGAATAGGCCGGGGAAAGTGGGTGTTAGGCGGCTTCCTGGCGTCATCAAACGCCCTGGGCTATCGCGTCATCGCATCTCCAGTGGCAAACGTCCATCAGACTCAAGTCCAGCTGCCGGTGGTGGCATCGAGCTGGAACGATGAGGATCATTCGCGTAGTCGCGTCGCCCAACTGTATGGCGGATACGTCCTGCCCGGAACTCAGCTAGATACGTTGGGCGGTGCCGGACTCGTTGTCTCGCAATGGAACACCACTACGCACTTTCCCTATAAGGCCATGCAGTTCCGAACGACGTTGAGAGACAACACCGGCCACCGACACAGTCCGGGCGATCCCATCAATCTTTGAGCACAGGTGTCCGCCAATTCGAGTAGGGAAAGTCGTGGCGGTGTTCCACCGTGGCCAAGGCGCTGCGTTCAGGACCGTGGGGAATAACCCGTGGCCTGAAACCAAGTACGGCGACACCGCCGAATCCAGGGCACATCAAAGTCTCCGGACATGCCGGGGCGATTCAAGCCGACATCAATGCAGGTCAAAACGTGACTGAATGTCACGAGAATCGAGAACCTACAGCTGACTGCCGGCACGGCCTCGCGGTCGTTCACCTGCTGGACACTCGACGGTTGATCGTCGGCGCTAATGCTTAGCCCATGATTGTGCGCCCAAAGCCGTTGGTACTTGCGGGGATTGTCCTGATCACGATGGCAGCCACATCCTGCGCGTCCGGCTCGAATGCGTCGTCGCCATCGGCCGCGAGCACGCCGTCGTCACCACCCGCGGCGGCCCAACTGACCACCGGAGCCGATCAACCGCTCACCCTCACACCCGCTCAGCTACTGGCGGCTACCGGCGGTGCGACGCCGGTCGCCTTTGCTTCACCCGCGCATGGAAAGATCAGTTACGGCACCGGGGCACGATGGTCTACACCCCGGAGAAGGGCTTCACGGGCACCGACGAACTGACGGTGACCACCGCAGAAGCGGTGAAGCTGTACGCCGTCGACACTGCACCGATCGCCACCGTCGGCGGAGTCGACATCGAGGGCAGCGCCGACGGCTCGGCCATCGCCGCCGTCCCCCGTAGCACCGACGAGGTCTACGGCCTCAGCGACCGCGGCGCCAACGTCGACGGCCGGACCGATGACGAGAAGGTGTTGCCGGTACCCGACTTCCAGCCGCGCATCGACGAGTACAAGCCCAGCGATGGGTCCGCCACGGTCGAGAAGACCATCGGGCTGACGGGTACCGACGGCGCGCCGCTGCGCGGGCTCGTCGATCCGCAGGCGAACACCGGCGAGACGCTGGTCGACATCAACGGCAAACCACTGCCGACGTCCGATCACGGCCTCGACACCGAGGGACTGGTCGCCCTGCCCGCCTCGACGCTGGTGGGGATCATGCAGTCCACGCTCAAGACCCCAGGGCTGGAAGGCTCTGCGAAGTCGGTGGCGTTCACCCGCATCGTCACCGTCAGCCTGGCCACCAAGGCCGTCGGCGAATACCTGTACCCACTGGCCAATCCGCAGGAGACCAAGGTCGCGGTCTCCGAGATCACCGCGCTGACCAACACGACGTTCCTCGTCGACGAGCGCGACGGCAAGCTGGCACCCGGCGCCGACGGGCTGCAGGTCGGCGGCAAGGCCCTCGAGACGGCCATCGGGGTCACCACCGACACCGAGGCCGTCGCGGCGCTCAAGGCCAAGGGCATCACGACGGTGCGCAAGACGCTCAAGCTCGATCTGGGCGGACTGCTGAACGAACTCAACGCCAAGGGTGAATTCTTCGGCCACGACAAGGTGGAGGGCCTCGCCACACCGGACGGCGGGA
>JAOPVF010000285.1 GCA_025963195.1 Mycobacterium sp.
GTCGACAGCCTGACGCTCAGCGACGACGGAACCGACCGGGTACGCATCAGCGGAGTGCGGGGCGAGCCGCCGCCTCCGACGCTCAAGGTGTCGCTGAATGCCATCGGCGGTTTCCGCAACGCGACGACGTTCGTGCTGACCGGCCTGGACATCGACGCCAAGGCCCATCTGGTGAAGCGCCAGCTGGAGGCGAACCTGACGGTCAAGCCCGCAGAGATGGAGTGGACGCTGGCGCGCACCGACCATCCCGACGCCGACACCGAGGAAGCGGCCAGCGCGCTGCTGCGCTGCGTGGTCCGCGACCCCGACCCCGCCAACGTCGGCCGCCACTTCTCCTCCGCTGCAGTCGAATTGGCACTGGCGAGCTACCCTGGTTTCACGTCCACCGCACCGCCGGGCGATGGCCAGGTGTACGGCGTGTTCACCCCTGGCTACGTCGACGCGGCAGAGGTGCCGCACGTCGCGGTGCACGCCGACGGCACGCGCACCCAGATTCCGGCCGCCACGGAGACGAAGGCTCTCGAACCTGTCGGGCCGTTCGCGTTGCCTGAGCCGATCCCGTTCGGCGAGACACGTCGCGCGCCTTTGGGTTTCGTCGCCGGCGCCCGCAGCGGTGACAAGGGCGGCAGCGCCAACGTCGGGGTATGGGTCCGCACTAGCGAACAGTGGCGCTGGCTGGCGCACACGTTGACGGTCGACAAACTGCGCGCGCTGCTGCCCGAGACGGCCGACCTCGCGGTGACCCGCCACCTGCTGCCCAACCTGCGGGCGGTGAACTTCGTCATCGAGGGCATCCTTGGGAAGGGCGTGGCCTACCAGGCGCGCTTCGACCCGCAGGCCAAGGGGCTCGGTGAATGGCTGAGGGCCCGTCACGTCGACATCCCCGAGGAGTTCTTGCAGTGAGCATCTGGACCACCCCCGAACGCGAGGAACTTCGAAAGACGGTGCGTACGTTCGCCGAACGCGAAGTGCTACCGAACGTCGACGAGTGGGAGAAGACCGGCTTGCTGCCGCGCGAGCTGCACCTCAAGGCCGGCGCGGCCGGGCTGCTCGGCGCCGGTCTGCCCGAGTCCGTCGGCGGCGGGGGCGGTGACGGTGCCGACGCGGTGATCATCTGCGAGGAGATGCACTACACGGGCTCGCCTGGCGGTGTGTTCGCGTCGCTGTT
Source organism: Mycobacterium sp. (assembly GCA_025963195.1). GTDB lineage: Bacteria > Actinomycetota > Actinomycetes > Mycobacteriales > Mycobacteriaceae > Mycobacterium. The sequence continues at coordinate 1,169 of JAOPVF010000285.1, forward strand.
CACGTGCGGCATCACGGTGCCGCACATGATCGCCTCCGGTGACCAGCGGCTGATCGACACCTATGTGCGGCCCACCCTGCGCGGCGAGCTGATCGGCTCGCTGGCCATCACCGAACCGGGCGGCGGCTCCGACGTCGGGCACCTGGCCACCAGGGCCACCAGGGACGGCGACCACTACATCGTCAACGGTGCCAAGACCTACATCACCTCCGGGGTGCGCGCCGACTACGTCGTGACGGCCGCGCGCACGGGCGGGCCAGGCGCAGGGGGCGTCTCGCTGATCGTCCTCGACAAGGCCACCCCGGGATTCGAGGTCACCCGCAAGCTGGAGAAGATGGGCTGGCGCTCGTCGGACACCGCCGAGTTGTCCTACACCGACGTCCGGGTGCCTGCGGAGAACCTGATCGGTGCCGAGAACAGTGGCTTCGTGCAGATCGCGGCCGCGTTCGTCAGCGAGCGGGTCGGGCTTGCGGCGCAGGCGTATTCGAGCGCGCAGCGCTGTCTGGACCTGACGGTTCAGTGGTGTCGCGACCGGGAGACGTTCGGCAGGCCACTGATCTCGCGGCAGTCGGTGCAGAACACGTTGTCCGAGATGGCGCGGCGGGTCGACATCGCGCGGGTGTACACCCGCGCACTGGTCGAACGGCAGCTCCAAGGCGACACCAACCTCATCACCGAGGTCTGCTTCGCCAAGAACACCGCCGTCGAGTCCGGCGAGTGGGTGGCCAACGCGGCTGTGCAGTTGTTCGGCGGCATGGGCTACATGGCCGAGTCGGAGGTCGAGCGCCAGTACCGCGACATGCGCATCCTCGGCATCGGCGGTGGCACCACCGAGATCCTGACCAGCCTGGCCGCCAAGACCCTTGGATTCCAGTCGTGACTGCACTGAAGTCGACGGTGGACCCGCGCTCTGCCGCATATGTAGACGCCGCGGAAGTCATGTCCACCAAGCTCACCGAGCTCGAGTCCGAACACGCCAAGGCGCTGGCGGGCGGTGGCGCCAAGTACGTCGACCGCCACCACGCCCGCGGAAAGCTGACCGCCCGCGAACGCATCGAACTGCTGCTCGATCCCGACTCGCCGTTCCTCGAGCTGAGCCCGCTCGCGGCATGGGGCACCGACTTCACGGTCGGCGCCAGCGTGGTGGCGGGCGTGGGTGTCATCGAGGGCGTCGAATGCCTGGTGGTTTCCAACGACCCGACGGTCAAGGGCGGTACCAGCAATCCATGGACGCTTAAGAAGATCTTGCGCGCCAACCAGATTGCCCGCGAGAACCGGTTGCCGGTGGTCTCCCTGGTCGAGTCGGGTGGAGCCGACCTGCCCACTCAGAAGGAGATCTTCATCCCCGGCGGGCAGATGTTCCGGGACCTGACCCGCCTGTCGGCGGCGGGTATCCCCACGATCGCCCTGGTCTTCGGCAACTCCACCGCCGGCGGGGCCTACATTCCCGGCATGTCGGATCACGTCGTGATGATCAAGGAACGTTCGAAGGTGTTCCTCGCGGGACCGCCGTTGGTGAAGATGGCCACCGGCGAGGAATCCGATGACGAATCGCTTGGCGGGGCCGAGATGCATGCCCGCACTTCGGGTCTGGCCGACTACTTCGCCGTCGACGAGTTGGACGCGCTGCGAATCGGGCGGCGGATCGTGGCCAGACTGAACTGGCGCAAGCAGGGGCCGACACCGGGACCGGTCACCGCGCCGCTGTTCGACCCCGAGGAACTGATCGGGATCGTGCCAGCCGACCTGCGCATCCCGTTCGATCCGCGCGACGTGATCGCCCGCATCGTCGACGGGTCGGAGTTCGACGAGTTCAAACCGCTCTACGGCGGTTCGCTGGTGACTGGATGGGCCACGCTGCACGGCTATCCGATCGGCATCCTGGCCAACCACCGCGGCGTGCTGTTCAGCGAGGAATCCCAGAAGGCCACCCAGTTCATCCAGTTGGCCAACCGGTCCGACACGCCACTTCTCTTCCTGCACAACACGACCGGCTACATGGTGGGGCGCAAGTACGAGGAAGGCGGGATGATCAAGCACGGCGCGATGATGATCAACGCCGTCTCCAACTCGACCGTGCCCCACATCTCGCTGCTGATCGGTGCGTCGTACTGCGCCGGGCACTACGGCATGTGCGGGCGCGCCTACGATCCGCGCTTCCTGTTCGCCTGGCCGAGCGCCAAGTCCGCGGTGATGGGCGGCGCCCAGCTCGCAGGCGTGCTGTCGATCGTCAGCCGGGCCGCCGCCGAGGCCCGCGGCCAGCAGGTCGACGAGGACGCCGACGCCGCACTGAGTGCTGCCGTCGAAGCGCAGATCGAAGCCGAGTCGTTGCCCATGTTCCTGTCCGGGCGGCTCTACGACGACGGCGTGATCGACCCCCGCGACACCCGCACCGTGCTGGGAATGTGCCTGTCTGCCATCGCCAGTGGCCCGATCGAGGGGACGTCGAACTTCGGCGTCTTCCGGATGTGAGCCCCCACATGTCAGCGATTCGTGCACGCGCAGTTGCGGTGAGCGCCACTCAGCGTGCACAACTCGCGGAGGAGATGACGGTATGACCATCACTCGAGTCCTGGTCGCCAACCGCGGCGAGATCGCCCGTCGCGTGTTCGCCAGCTGCCGCCGCCTCGGGATCGGCACCGTCGCCGTCTACACCGAGCCCGACGCCGCCAGCCCACACGTCGCCGAGGCCGACGTCCGGGTGCGGCTGGAGGGCAACAACGGATATCTCGACGTCGCGCAGTTGATCGCGGCCGCGCAGGCATCGCACGCCGACGCGATCCACCCCGGGTACGGATTCCTTTCGGAGAACGCGGAATTCGCGGCGTCCGTACAGAAGGCCGGACTGACCTGGATCGGCCCGCCCGTCGCGGCGGTGCAGGCAATGGGCTCCAAGATCGAGGCCAAGAAGATGATGGCCGCCGCAGGCGTGCCCGTGCTCGACGAGCTCGACCCCGACTCGGTCACCGCCGCGCAACTGCCGGTGCTGATCAAGGCCTCGGCCGGCGGTGGCGGCCGAGGCATGCGCGTCGTCCGCGACCTCGCCGAGCTCGCCGGGCAGGTCGAGGCCGCCCAGCGCGAGGCACAGTCGGCGTTCGGCGATCCCACGGTGTTCTGCGAGCGCTACCTGGCCAGCGGCCACCACGTGGAGGTCCAGGTGATGGCCGACGCACACG
>JAOPVF010000297.1 GCA_025963195.1 Mycobacterium sp.
GCCGGTGCCTACCTGTGCGACGCGAATGGGCATGCCGTGTTCCTCACAGATCGGGGATGGGGAGATCGAGGTTCGGGTAGGTGAGGCCACCGTCGACCTCGAGGGTCTTGCCGGTCAGGAAACTGCCTGCCTGTGATGCGAGATAGACGGCGGCGGCGGCGATGTCGAGCGGATCACCGAGCCGGCGCAACGGTGTCGCCTTCTCCATCGGATCGCGCAGTGCGTCGTTGGATGCCACGATCTCCAGCGCCGAGGTGAGGATCGACCCTGGCGCGATGGCGTTGACCCGAATCCGCGGGGCCAGGTCCAGCGCGGCCAGTCGGGTGTACTGGGCGAGCGCGGCCTTGGCGGTGCCGTAGGCGGCGAATCCGCGCGCGGAGAGCCGGGCCATCGTGGAGGTGATGTTGATGATGCTGCCGCCGCCCGAGTGCTCCAGCATCAGCGGAACGGCGGCGGCGGTGAGCGCATGGGCGGTCGTCACGTTGAACGTGAATGCGTCGCGCAGATCCTTGGTGGAGGTGTTCAGCAACGGTGCAGGCATGGTGCCGCCGACGTTGTTGACGACGATGTCTAGTTTGCCGAACGCCTCGATCGCCTCGGCCGCCAGCTTCGCGGTCTCGTCCGGATGGGCGAGGTCGGCGACCACCACGTGGGCGCGCCTTCCGGTGGCCCGGATTCGATCGGCCATCTCGTCGAGTTGGGATTGCGTGCGCGACGCGATGACCACGTCCGCACCGGCTTCCGCGAAGGCCAGTGCCATCGCGGCGCCGAGCCCGCGGCCCGCACCGGTGACGACGGCTACCCGGTCGTCGAGCCGGAATCTGTCAAGAATCATGTTCGCCTCTCTTCCCCGCCGGGCGTCACCGTAGCAAGGCGCGCGGCTTCAGGTGGGAGGTTTCTGTAACACGTTCTAGTTGGATCGCGTTCGGATCCGGCGGCCGCTATGGCTGGGAGAAGGGGACCCCGGCCCGACACAACACGTTCGCGAAGAACGTGTCCTCGCCGGTGCGGACGGCGAACGCCACGTCGAGGACGGCGGCCTTGAACTGCTCGTGTTCGACGAGTTCCGGTTGCAGCCCGAGATCGACCAGGTACCGATGGACGTGTGGGCTGACGGTGACGACGTCGCGGGACACCCAGCTGTGCTCGACCACCACCTCACTCAGAATGGTCGCGGCGACGTCCGCGAACGTCGCCTGCCCATACCGGTACCCGAGGTCGACACACGGGGTGTTTCGGGGCAACGGCAGACCCGAGTCACAGATGACGAAGGTGTCGGTGTGCCTGAGCGCGGCGAGGTGGCGGGCCAGCTCTGCGTGAATGATTCCAACACGTCTCATCAATTCATCTCCTGAAGGGCATCGGACAAGGTGGGCAGGTCCGGGTAGGAGTCCTGGGCGCCGATGCCGCGTACCGCGAGGGCGCCCGCGACGACCCCCCATCGGCAGGCCTTGGCCAGGGGCTCCCCGTCGGCCAACCGCGCCGCGAAGACGCCTGCGAAGGCGTCGCCGGCGCCGGTGGTGTCGACGACGTCCGAGCGCATGGCATCGAGAACCGTTGTGACGCCGTCCGTGTCGGTCACGACCACACCTGCCGCGCCCCGGGTGGTGACCACGGCGCCGACACCTCGATCGCGGAGTCCCGCATGCGCCAGCGTGATCGCGTCGGTGTCGTCGACGCGGTCGACGTCCGCCACGATGGCGAGCTCGTGCTCGTTGACGACGAGTATGTCGCAGCGCGCCAGGAGGTCGGCTGGCAGTGCCGATGCCGGTGCGGCATTCAGCACGAATGACCCCTGTGTCTGCTCGGCGGCGGCGCGCACCACGTCGATCGGGATCTCCAATTGTGAGAGCACCACCGCGGCGGTGCGAACTGTCGCCGGTAGCGGGCGCCCCGACCATCGTGCGTTCGCTCCTGGGATCACGATGATCGTGTTGTCTTCCTCGGCCACGGTGATCCAGGCGGTTCCCGTCGGCTCGCCCTCGACCACTGCCACGTGTGTGGTACCCACACCACGCTCGACGAGCCGGTCCCTTGCCGCCGCGCCGTTGGCATCGTCTCCCGTGCTCGCAATCATCTCGACGGTCGCACCGGCCAGCGCGGCCGCGACCGCCTGATTGGCGCCCTTGCCGCCGATCGACGAGGTGACCGCCGTACCGAGGATGGTCTCTCCGGGCCTGGGAAACGTTGGTGCAGTGACGATGTGGTCGACGTTGATCGAACCGACCACGGCGACGAATGGACCCGGGTCAGGCATCGGCATCACCGGCGATGGCGCCAGTGATGAGGCCGACGAGTTCGCCACCATCGGTCTCACTCACCCGTCGGTGTGCCGCCGTGCGCCCACGCCGAAGAACCCACGCACGGTCGGCCACCCGCATCACCTGATCCATGTCGTGGCTGACGAGTAGGACGGTCACACCGTTGGAACGAAGCCGCCCGATCAGCTTCTCCACTGCTGCGGTCTCACGCACTCCCAGTGCGGCCGTCGGCTCGTCCATGATGACGAGTGTCGTGCCCCAGTTGGCGGCCCGCGCGATCGCGACACTCTGACGTTGACCGCCGGACATCCGGCGCACGGTAGCGCGGACGTTGGGAACGTTGACGTCCAGATCGGCGAGTATCGTTGCACTCCTTGCGATCATCTGCTTCTTGTCCAATATCCGCAGGGGCGCCACACCCTTCGTCAACTCGCGATTGAGGTAGAGGTTCTGCCACACCTGCAGATCCTCGATCAAGCCCAGATCCTGAAACACCGTTTCGATGCCGAGGTGCCGCGCGTCGTCCGGCGATCCCAATTTGATGTGCTCGCCGCGGAACAGGATCTCGCCGTCGTCGGGCTCGTGCACTCCGGTCAGGCAGCGCACCAGGGTTGACTTGCCCGCTCCGTTGTCGCCGAGCAGCGCGGTCACGGTGCCTTGCGAGATGGTCAGGTCTACGCCCTGCAGGGCGCGAACGGCATCGAATGACTTTGTGATGCCGCGTATTTCGACGAGAGGCGGCCCTTCGGCGATCGTGTCGTTCACGGTTGTTGCATCCTCTCGCGCCGTCATTTCTGGAACCTGGAGATGAATGCGGCGCCCAACACCACGGCACCGACGGCCACCGGTTGGTAGTTCTGTGAGATGCCGATCAGCGTGAAGCCGTTGATGAGACTGGTCAGCAGCACCGCACCGACCGCTGAGCCGAGCACGGAGGCGCGGCCGCCGAACAGGCTCGAGCCACCGAGCACCACCGCCGCGATGGACGAGAGCAGCAAGTCCGTCTGAAGGCTCGGATCTGCACCTCCGGTGCGCGCGACCAGGAGGATTCCCGCGACGCCGCAGGCCAGCCCCGAGAGTACATAGGCCAGCAGCCTGGTGCGGGAGACGTGGATTCCCGTCCCGCGGGCCGCATCGAGATTGCCTCCCGTCGCCAATAGATGTGTTCCCGTCTTCGTCTTGAATAGCAGGAACGCCGTCAGTAGTGCAGCGATGATCGCGACGAGCCAGAACCATCGCACGGGGCCGACACCGTCGAGAGCCAGGCCCTGGAGGAAGGGCGAGGACACGGCAACGGTGTTGCCTCCGGTGAGCAGCAACGTCGCACCGCTGACGACCGACAGCGTTCCCAGCGTGACGATGAAGTCGGTCATGTTGAGCCGGGCCACCAGCAGGCCGTTGATCAGGCCGACGACGCCTCCTGCGACCAGTGCCAGCAGCATGGCGACCGCAAGATTGGCGCCATGGGTATAGGCGAAGCCGAGAGTGGCTGCGGCCCAAGGCAGATTGGAGCCCACCGACAGGTCGATGCCAGCCACCGAGATGACCAGCTGCTGGCCCATCGCCAACACCATCAGGATCGAGGCTGAGACCAGCAGGTCGGTCAGATTCGCGACCGTGAGGAAGTTCGGCGTGGCGATGAAGAAGATGATGAAGACGATGACGAGGCCGATCGGGGCGGCATAACGCGCCGCCGCCCCGATCGACAGGCCGGGCCGGCGCTTCGCTTCAATCGCCGGCTCCGCTGGTTCTTCGATGGTGACCGTCATTACTTACCGCTGGTGATCGGGTTGTCATACGGCTCGAACGGCTGCGGGAACGATGCCAACGCCTGCTCGGCGTTGGACTTCGTGATCAGCTTGATCGGTGCGACGACACGCTCTGGAACTCGCTTCTTGGCCACCAGGTTCACGCACGCCTGTACGGCCATTTGGCCTTCGGCGTACGGGTATTGGCTGATGGTGCCAGTCAGCGTTCCATCCTTGACGGCTTGCAGGGCCGCGGTGATCCCGTCGACGGAGATGATCGAGATCGAGCCGGACTTGCCCGCGTTCTTCACGGCCTGCGCTGCACCAAGGCCCATGGTGTCATTGGCGGCGAAGATCCCGGTGATCGTCGGGTGGGCCCGGAGGAGGTCGCCGGTGACGGTGAGCGCCAGGTTCTGGTCGTAGTCGGCGGGCTGGGTCGCGACGATCTGCAGCTTGCCTCGCGTCTCGTCGGTGAAGCCCTTCAGCCGGTTGATTCCGTTCTGCTCGCCCGCGATCCCCTGCAGCACGGCCACGTCCCCGTGGCCGCCCATCGCGGCCATCAAGGCCTGCGCGGCCTGTTGACCCGCCGACAGATTGTCCGACCCGATGAACGACGCGTAGGAGACACCGGCTGCCTTCGAAGCGTCCCCATCGATCTGGGTGTCGAGGTTGAGGATCGGAATGTTCTTCTTGGCAACGGGAACCAGCGGAGTGATGACGTTGGTTGCGTTGACCGGGACGACGCCGAAGCAGTTGTAGTCCTGCGCCGCCAGCGTGGAGATCTTGGCGTTCTCGCCGTTGGAATCCGTCTCGGAGCTGCCCGATTGCACGGTCACCTCCACTCCCTGTTTCTTGCCCTCGGCGATGGCACCGTCACGCAGGGCGGCCCAGTACGGGTTGGTGAAGTCGCGCGTGACGATGGCGATGCGTGCACCGCCGCTCGCGTCACTGCCGGCGGGTTGCCGGTTGCAGGCTGCGCCGGACAGTGCCACGGCGCCGCACAGGAGCGCGGTCAGGGCGACGCGACTTTGCGTACCCAACGGGTTTCTCATGGTGTTCCCTTTCTGGTCGGCGCCACCGCTGTGGAGACTGCCGTTTTTCGGCCGGGGCGCTGGTCGCCCCGGACCATGTCGCTGGATGGGGCGCTGCCACACGACCCGCGGCGGACGAGCTGGCAGGCCGGATGTGCGCTGGGCGCAGGCTCTCCGGTCAGCAGCGCGAGCATCGCGTCGACGGCGGCGCTCGCCAGGGCGGCGATCGGCTGCGCAATCGCGGTGAGTGGCGGATCGAACAGCTCGAACCAGGGCGCGTCGTCGAAGCCGACGAGGGACATGTCCTCCGGCACGCGCACACCGGCGGCGCGCAGCCCCTTCAGCGCGCCGACGGCCATCAGGCCGTCCGCGGCGAAGATCGCCGTCGGCGGTTGGCGCCGGGACAGCAGCAGGCGTGCCGCCCGTGCCCCGCTGTCCTGTCGGAAGTCGCCTTCCACCACTGCGATCGCGCGTGCGGCCACGCCCCGCCGCGTCAAGGCCTCGCGAAGTACGTCCCTGCGTTCCTGGCCCACCTGAGTTTGGAGCGGTGGCGCGATGATGCCGATTCGGCGGTGCCCGAGGGTCGTCAGCAACTCGGCGACCTCGTCGAGAGCCACCCGCGCGTCGCTGCGCACGATCGGGCACTGGGCGAGGTGGCGGGCGGCAGCGCTTCGGCCGGTCACCTCCACGGGCCGGTCCAGCAGGACCATCCGTGCTCCGCTCGCGCCGGCCTGGCGCAGACCTGGGGTCATCGCGGAGGTCGGCACCACGATCACCCCGTCCACCTGGCGACCGGCCAAGAGACTGGACAGGTATTCGTCCTGCCGATCCGGATCTTCGTCGCTGTTGCACAGCACCAGCGAATACGCCTGCTTGGCGGCGGCTCGTTGAATCTCACCTGCCAGCTCGGCGAAGAACGGGTTCGCCACGTCACTGACGACAAGACCGATGGTGCGGGTCGAATCGGTGCGCAACGCACGGGCGCCGACGTGCGGTCGATAGCCCATCTCCCGCGCGGCCTGCTCGACCCTCGCCCTGGTGGTAGGCGAGATACGCGGGCTGCCGGAGAGTGCCAGCGAGACGGTGGCGGCGGTTACGCCCACCCGTCGTGCGACGTCCTGCGCGCGCACCGTCACTCGACCTCCGGTTGTTTAATCGATTAACTACAATGTGACACACATCTCAGTCGAGGTCAAGGGATGGGTTCACGCGCAACCGGATGCACCTACGCCATGGCTGCCGGCGCAACGAAATGTGTTGGCGCGCTCGCTTTTCGCGAGGTCATTCTCTTCTCATCCCCGAGTTCTGCAGCAGGGTCGTGGTGCGCAGCGGCAGACGACCCTCCTGCAGAACTGGGCGACGTGTTCATCCACAGCCTGGTCGCGAAACCGATGAGGACCGGCTGATTCTGTCGGCTGTCGCAGTGAGCATCCGGACATGTTGCGACCATTCATCGGCACGGACGCGATCGGCGACGGGACACTCACCCGCGGCCAGATGCGTTGGAACTTTTCGGCCGTCCATCCCAGGGTCTACCTACCGAACGGCGCCGAACGCACAGTCAACGTCAACGCCGTTGCCGCCTGGCTGTGGACGGACCGTCGAGGCGTGATTGCAGGGCGGGCTGCGGCAGCGCTGCACGGCTCGAAGTGGGTGGACGATTCGACGCCGATCGAGGTGATCGCCGAGCACACGCGACCGCGTGCCGGAATCATCGTGCGGGAGGAGCGGATCGCAGCGGACGAGATCACCTATGTCGGCGAGTTGCCGGTGACGACGCTCGCACGTACTGCCCTCGACCTCGGCCGCCATCTGGGTCGTGACGCCGCGGTCGCTCACCTTGACGCGCTGGCCGCGGCCACCGGTGTATCAGCGGACGACGCGCTGGCACTTGCCGCCAGATACCGCGGCGCGCGCGGCATACGGCGGGCGGCGGTCGCACTGGCGTTGATGGATGCCGGAGCGCAGTCGCCGAAGGAAACCTGGCTGCGACTGCTGCTCATCGACGACGGACTGCCCGCACCCAGAACTCAGGTGCGTGTGAGCGACGGCGTGCAAACCGCGTTCATCGACATGGGGTACGACGAGCCCAAGGTAGGGCTGGACTATGAGGGCGCGCACCACAGCGCGGATCGAGGACAGTACGTTCACGACATCGGGCGGGCAGAGCTCATCGCGCGGCACGGGTGGGACGACCTCCGGGTGGTCGCCGAACACAGTCGGGCGTTCATCCTTCACCGCGTGCGCACGGCGTTCGCGCTGCGCGGATGGACGCCCCAGACGCCGAGATCTGCACGGCGGTCGTGATTCGTCGACGGCCGCAGCCCTGGTGCAGAAGTCGGCGACAAGCGCTACTTCTTGGCTGCGGCCTTCTTCGCGGGAGCCTTCTTGGCCGGCGCTTTCTTGGCGGCGGCCTTCTTCGCAGGCGCCTTCTTGGCAGGCGCCTTCTTCGCCGGCTTGTCCCCGGAGTCCGAGGAGCCGGACTTGCGCGCCTTCACGCTGGCCTCCAACTTGGCCAGTAGGTCCGAGACGTCATCGGTCTCGTCGAGTTCGGTCGGCTGCTCCTCGACGGTGAACGCTTCTCCGCCTTCGAGTTTGGCCTGAACCAGCTCGTGCAGCTGCTCTTGGTAGTCGTCGCGGAACTGGTCGGGATGGAAGTCGTCGGTCATCGACTCGACCACCGAACCGGCCATCTTCAACTCCGCGGGCTTGATCTCGACTTCCTTGTCGAGGATCGGGAAGTCGGGGTCTCGAATCTCGTCGGGCCACAGCAACGTATGAATCACCATCACGTCGCGCTTGCTGAAGTCCTTGACCCGCAGCGCCGCCAGCCGCGTCTTGTTGCGCAGGGCGAAGTGCACGATGGCCACCCGGTCGGTCTCGGCCAGCGTCTTGGCGAGCAGCACGTAGGACTTCGACGACTTCGAATCGGGCTCCAGGAAGTAGCTCTTGTCGTACATCAGTGGGTCGAGTTGATCGGCGGGCACGAACTCGACGACCTCGATCTCGCGGCTGCGTTCTTCGGGCAGCGTGGCGATGTCCTCGTCGGTGATGATCACCGTCTGACCGTCGTCGGAGTCGTAGGCCCGCGCAATGTCGCGGTACTCGACGACCTCGCCGCACACCTCGCAAACCCTCTTGTAGCGGATGCGCCCGTTGTCCTTGGCGTGCACTTGGTGGAACTTGATGTCGTGGTCTTCTGTCGCGCTGTAGACCTTGACCGGGACGTTCACCAGGCCGAACGCGATGGAACCCTTCCAGATCGAACGCATAGCCCAGTATGGCCCACGACGTCAGCCGCGTTGGAGAGCTTCGCGATCCGGCAAGTCCGCCCCGGCCTTGGCGACGGTCAACGCCGACGCCAGCGACGCCGCGCGCACGACGCCATCGAGGGTGTCGGTGCCGACGCGCGCCAGGTCACCCCGCCTCGCTGCACCCAGCAAGTCCAGCGACCACAGCGCATCGATGAGCCCGGTCATGAAGGAATCACCGGCACCGACGGTGTCGACCACCTGGACCGGTCGTGCGTCCACCCGTACCGTGCCAGCCGCACACACCGCGAAGGAGCCGCGCGCGCCCATCGTCACCGCCACGATCGACGGCCCCGACGCCAGCCAAGTCTCGGCCGTCCGCTCCGGATCCGAGCCAGGAGCGATCCACCGCAGGTCCTCGTCACTGGCCTTGACGACGTCGGCGCGTTCGACCAGGCGATTTATCCGTTCGATCGCCTGGTCGCGGTCGGCGATCAGGTCCGGGCGGATGTTCGGGTCGTAGGTGATGGTGGCCGACGGGCGATAAGCGTCGAGCAGCGCCGCCGTCGCCAGACACCCCGGATCCAGGAACCCGGCGATCGAGCCGGTGTGTGCGACGAGCGGCGGCGCCACCTCCGCCGTGCCGGCCAACTCCCATTCGAGGTCGAACACGTAGTCCGCGGCACCCGTCTCGTCGAGCCTGGCCAGCGCCGTCGGCGTTCGAGCGGCGTTGGTGCTGCCGGGGACGAGCCGGACCCCGGACGCCTCGACGTAGTCCACGATGCGACGACCGCGTTCGTCGGTGCCGATGTGGGTGAGGAAGTCGACGTCGCGCCCGAGCCTGCCGAGTCCGATCGCCACGTTGAGCGGGCTGCCGCCGACGTGCTCGCCCAGCGCCTGGCCATTGCGCTGCACGATGTCGATCAGCGCCTCGCCGATCACGAGCGCACGCGTCACGATTGGGCGTCCTTCCGCAACAGCGTCTCCAGCGTCACCCTTGCTCCGTCGCGATGCAGCGAGTCCAGTGTCCACAGGTAGGCATCGACGAACCGGGGCTGCTGGCCGAGGTCACCGAAGATGGCGGTGTTGTCGATGAACGCCGTCGGGTGCTCGCGCTGCGAACGGGCCAGTGGCACCAGGGAATCCGCGAGCTGATCTTGGACGTCGATCGGTTCACCCTGCTCGTCGACACCCTCGGCGTAGCGGGCCCAACTGGCTACCGTCGCGGCGGACAGCCGGATCGGTGCGCCGCTGCGCAGGTTCTCCCGGATCACCGGAAGCAGCCACTTCGGGATGCGATCCGACGAGCCGAAGCACAACCGGACGATGGTGTCGCGCACGCCGGGGTTGGCGAACCGCTCGATCGCCATCTTCTTGAATTCGGGCAGGTCGATCCCCGGGACGGGCAGCAGTGTCGGCGTCGCCTCCGAATCCATGTAGTCGAGCAGGAATTCGGCGAACAACGGATCGCCCGCGGCATCGGCAACCAGCCGGTAGCCGGCGAGGTACGCGAAGTAGCACAGCGCCTGGTGGCTGGCGTTGAGCAGCCGCAGCTTCATCAACTCATACGGGGTCACGTCGTCGACCAGCAGCACCCCGGCGTCCTCGAACGGCGGCCTGCCGTCGGAGAAGTCGTCTTCCAACACCCAGGACGTGAACGGTTCTGCGGACACGGGCCATGCGTCCTCGACGCCGAATTCCGTTGCCAGTGCCTCGATGACGTCGGGTGAGGTGACCGGGGTAATCCGGTCGACCATCGAGTTCGGGAACTTGGTCTGCTCGGCCATCCACTCCGCCAGACCCGGATGCGTCCGCTCGGCGTGGGTGGTGAAGGCCTGGCGCGCGACGTCGCCGTTGCCCTCGATGTTGTCGCAGGACACGATCGTCGGCGAGGGCAGCCCACGTTCGCGGCGGAGGGCCAGGGCATCGGTGACCAGCGCGAACACGCTCACCCCGTCGGCGGGCTGGTGGTCGATGTCGTAGCCGCCCTCCGTGATGGTCAGCGAAACCATCCGGGTGCTCGGTGCGGCGAGCAGCTCCACGACCGCGGCGGGGTCGTCGGGTGCATATAGGTAGTCGACTATCGAGCCGATGACGCGAGGCTCCCGGCTGCCGTCCGGGTGCTCGGCCACCAGGGTGTAGAGCCCGTTCTGGGCATGCAGCACGTCGGCCATCCTGCGGTCGGCCGGCATCACGCCGACACCGCAGATGCCCCAGTCCTTGGCGAGACCCTTTTCGAGCAGTTGGTCGACGTACATCGCCTGATGTGCACGGTGGAAGCCACCGACACCGAAATGCACTATGCCGATGCTGATCTCGTCGCGGTCATAGGTGGGCTTGGCGATCGGGATCGCCGTCAACGTTGCGCTGTTGAGTCTCATGACACGGTCACCACCGAGTCGACGGTACCCGGCGTGCGGTCGGCCTCATCGGTGACAGCGGCCCACATTTTGGGCGATGTCGAAAGTGTTGTGTACGTCACACTTCACATGTTAGCGTGATGAGCATCTACATGCACCCTTGAGCATTTGTTCACTAGTAGCGAGGAAGGTGGGACGGAATCATGGCGACACCGACGTCGAACGGCCAAGTGGCCGAATCCGTCGGTATTTCGGGTTCCACGCCGGAGGATCTGCGCCTCGCATTGCGCGCGGCGACGCTCTATTACCTCGATGGACTGACGCAGGCGGAGATCGCCGGGCGGCTCGGCGTCTCCCGCCCGACCGCCGGACGGCTGATCGCCAGGGCCAAGGCCAAGGGTTTGGTGCGCATCGAGATCGTCGTGCCGGTGACCCTGCAGGACGACTTGCATGCCGACGAGGAACGCGAGCTCGAGCAGAAGTTTGGTCTGACCGAGGCGGTCGTCACCGGACACGGCATCGACGACGGGGCGCCGGGACGGCCGGCGTGGTTCGCCGGCGTCGGTCGGGCTGCTGCAGCACTGCTGATGCGCCGCCTGTCGGCCGACGACGTGCTCGGCTTCACCTGGGGCCCCGAGCAGGTGGCGGTCGCGTCAGGTCTGGCTCCCGGGGTGGCGAGCTGTCGGACGGTGGTTCAGCTCGACGGCGCCATGTCCACCGCGGCCTACCAGACGGGCATGGAGTACATCCTGAGCCGCAGCGCAGAGGTGCTGCGGGCCAGTGCGATCCGCCTGCCGGCCCCCCTCTACGCCGATCCGTCCACCGTGGTGTCGATGCGTAGCGACTCGCTGATCTCGCGCACCCTGGAAGCCGGCCGACGTGCCGACACCATGCTGTTCGGCGTCGGCGCCGCATCCACCTCGACCACGCTCTTCGAGGGCAGCTTCCTGGACAACCGCATGCTGGACGAACTGATCGGCCTCGGCGCGGTCGGCGAGATCGGCGGCCGGTTCTTCGACGAGGTTGGCACGCCCATCGTCACCGAGTTGGCGCACCGCGCGGTCTCGGTTCCGCTCGAGGACGTTCGAGCATGCTCGAAGACCATTCTGGTCTCCAGCGGAGCGGCCAAGCACCAAGCCACGCTCGGCGCGTTGCGCGGGCGGCTGGCCAAGCTACTGGTCTGCGATATCGACTGTGCTCGTTGGCTTTTGGAATCCCGATAGTGGATGGAGTGAGATGAAAACACGTACAGCACTACGCAAGTTTGCGGTGTGCGTCGTCGCGGTGGGGTTGACCCTCACCGCTGGCTGCGCAGGCGCGGGCAGCTTGGGGGCGTCGAAGAACGAGGTGACCATCGCCTTGGTGTCCAACTCGCAGATGGCGGACGCCCAGAAGTTGTCGTCCGAGTTCGAGAAGGAGAACCCCGGCACCAAGCTGAAGTTCATCTCGCTCTCGGAGAACCAGGCGCGGGCCAAGATCACCATGTCGACCGCGATGGGGGGAAGCCAGTTCGACGTCGTGATGATCAGCAACTTCGAGACCCCGCAATGGGCCAAGGACGGCTGGCTGCTCAACCTCTCGGACTACGCGAAGAACACTCCGGGGTACGACGAGAACGACTTCATCCCGTCGCTGCGGGATTCGTTGTCCTACGAGGGCAACATGTACTCGGTCCCGTTCTACGGCGAGTCGTCGTTTCTGATGTACCGCAAGGACATGTTCGAACAGGCCGGCATCAAGGTCAATCAGGACCCGAACTACCAACCCACGTGGCAAGAGGTCGCGGGGTGGGCTGACCAGTTGAAGACCGATGACCGGGCCGGCATCTGCCTGCGCGGCAAGCCGGGGTGGGGTGAGGTGCTCGCGCCCCTGGACACGGTGATCAACACGTTCGGTGGCCGCTGGTTCGACGACCAGTGGAACGCGCAGCTCAACAGCCCGGAGGTGAAGAAGGCCGTCAACTTCTACGTCGACACCATCAAGAAGTCCGGCGAATTGGGTGCGTCCTCAACCGGTTTCCAAGAGTGCGCCAACCTGTTCGGTCAGGGCCAGACGGCGATGTGGTACGACGCGACGTCCGCGGTCTCGACGATCGAGGATCCCAAGACTTACCCGGACCTGGTCGGCAAGATCGGCTACCTGCCCGCACCGATCGTCGAGAAGCCCAACTCGGGGTGGCTCTACACCTGGGCACTCGGTATCCCCAAGGCTGCCAAGAATCCCGACGGGGCATGGAAGTTCATCTCGTGGATGACCAACAAGGACTACATGAAGCTGGTCGGCGAGAAGCTCGGTTGGGAGCGAGTGCCACCCGGTAGCAGAACCTCCACCTACACCGATCTGCCCGAGTACAAGGCCGTTTCGAAGTCCTACGCACCGTTGACTCTGCAGTCGATCACCAACGCGACGCCGAACAAGCCCACGGTGCAACCGGTTCCGTACACCGGCGTGCAGTTCGTTGGGATTCCCGAGTTCCAAGATCTTGGGACGCGGGTGAGCCAACAGATCAGTGCGGCGATCGCCGGACAGAAGTCCGTCGATGACGCCCTTGCCCAAGCACAGCAATACGCCGAGGTCGTCGGCAAGACATATAAGGAGAAATGATGACTCTTACTGTCGATACCGAGTCCGACGCCAGTCAGGAGGCGGTGGCGGAACGGGTCCGCAAGATCCGGGAAGCCCAGGACACCGGCGTGAGCCGTGCCGAGGGATGGCGCAGGCGGGGACCGCTACTGCCCGCCCTGATCTTCATGATCGCGGTCACGCAGGTGCCGTTCCTGTTCACCCTGTACTACTCGACGTTGTCGTGGAACCTGGTTCGCCCAGGGTCACGGCAGTTCGTGGGGCTGAACAACTACATCGCGGTGGTGAAGGACAGTCAGTTCTGGTCGGTGGCAGGCAATACCGTCATCCTGATCGTCGGCGTGGTCCTGATCTCAGCTCTCCTCGGGTTGGGGATCGCCTTGCTGTTGGATCGCGCGTTCCTCGGACGCGGGGCCGTCCGGACGCTGTTGATCACGCCGTTCCTGATCACTCCCGTTGCGGGCGCGCTGATCTGGAAGACGACGATCCTCGACCCCAACAACGGCATCCTCAACTGGGTGCTGTCGCTGGTGGGGATCGGCCCGGTGGACTGGATCGGCCAGTTCCCGCTGACGATGGTGATGGTCGAATTGATCTGGCAGTGGACGCCGTTCATGATGCTGCTGATCCTGGCAGGCCTGACGTCGATGCC
>JAOPVF010000314.1 GCA_025963195.1 Mycobacterium sp.
CTTCGATGCGCACAATGCCTACCTGCTCACCACCTGGTCCGATGAGGCGGACTTCGGGTACGCGGATGCGCTCGTTGATGCGTGTCTCAGTGCTGATGGGGCCTCCTATGTAGTGTTGCCGGAGCCCACACCATCAGCCCCCTGTTCCATGGAACAGGAAAGGCCCTGCATATAGCAGGGCCCGATGCCGACCGATCACGGCTCTCGCCGCCTGCGCATGACGCAGAACGAACGTCGCGTGACGCTCGTGACCGGACCGTTGAAACCGGCGTCGAAGACGTGGCCAACGGTGGGAGCGGGACTCCACTTGGGTGTCCTGGAATACACCAGGACGGTCGCACGTGCCAGTCTAGCAGGCATGACCGAGGTTTCTAACTCCGCCGAATCGCCAGCTCCGCCAGCAGCGCGCGAGCTCGCCGAGATCCCCGCCGTCGAGGTGATCACGCGCTCTGCCGTCATGCTGATGAGCGCAGCCGCCGAGAAACTGGGTTTGTCGGCGCCGGACCCCGACGAAAGTCCCTACCGCGATCTCGACGAGGCCCGCCGCCTGATCACCGCACTCGCCGGCCTGGTGACCGCGTCAGCCGAGTTCCTCGGCCCGCACGCCGGGCCCGTCCGGGATGGTTTGAAGAGTCTCCAGCTGGCCTTCCGCGAGGCCAGCGCGGCTCCGGAAGAGCCGGGCCACGGTCCTGGCGAGAAATACACCGGCCCCGTCTGGTAGAGCAGTCTCACCCATTTCAAGGTTTGACCGAATATCCTCGCGCCCTATGACCCTGACCGCGGTGAACAAGAAACGGCGCTCCGCATTCTGGTGGGTCCCCGTCGCGGCGGGCTGGGCCGTCGGTGTCATCGCCACGCTGTCCCTGATCGCCAGCGTGTCGCCGCTGATCCGGCTGATCATCAAGATCCCGCGAGAGTTCGTCAACGACTACCTGTTCAACTTCCCGGACACCAGCTTCGCGTGGGCGTTCGTGCTGGCGCTGCTCGCCGCGGCGCTGGCAGCACGCAAGCGGATCGCCTGGTGGATTCTGGTCCTCTACATGGTGGCCGCCATCGGCTGGAACGTCCTCGATGTGTTGACCGGTGACGAGACGGTCATGGTCGACGTCGGCGAGATCATCGGGGCGGGCTTCCACGTCGCGGCGATCGGCTTCCTGATCCTGGCCCGGCACGAGTTCTGGGCGAAGGTGCGGCGCGGTGCGCTGTTCAAGGCGGCGGCCACCCTCGTCGTGGCCATGGCGACCGGCACCCTGATCGGGTGGGGCCTCCTCGAGCTGTTCCCCGGCACGCTGGCCAAGTCGGACCGGCTGCTGTACGCCCTCAACCGGGTGAGCGCATTCGCGGGCGCCGCCGCCGACTCGTTCTCCGGACATCCGCACGTGTTCGTCAACGCGCTGCTCGGCTTGTTCGGCGCGGTGGCACTCATGGTCGCGGCCATCGTGCTGTTCCAGTCCCAGCGGGCCGACAATGCGCTCACCGGCGAGGACGAGTCGGCGATCCGCGGACTGCTGGAGCTGTACGGCAAGAACGACTCTCTCGGCTACTTCGGTACCCGCCGCGACAAGTCGGTGGTATTCGCGCCGAACGGACGTGCCGCGATCACCTATCGCGTCGAGGTAGGCGTGTGCCTGGCCAGCGGCGACCCGATCGGCGACCCACGGGCGTGGCCTGCCGCGATCCACGCCTGGCTCGAGCTGTGCCAGTCCTACGGCTGGGCGCCCGGCGTAATGGGCGCGAGTTCGACTGCCGCGCAAGCATTCCGCGAGGCCGGCCTGAACGCCCTCGAACTGGGCGACGAGGCGATCCTGCACCCCGACACCTTCAAGCTGTCGGGCCCGGACATGAAGCCGGTCCGCCAGGCCGTCACGCGGGCGCGCCGGGCCGATCTGACGGTACGCATTCGGCGGCACCGCGAGTTGTCCGCCGACGAGATGAGCCTGGTGGTCAAGAACGCCGACACCTGGCGCGACACCGAGACCGAGCGCGGGTTCTCGATGGCACTTGGCCGGCTCGGAGATCCTGCCGACGGAGACTGCCTGCTGGTGGAGGCGGTGCAACGTGACGGCGAGGTGGTCGCGATGCTGTCGCTGGTGCCGTGGGGCGCCAACGGAGCCTCCCTCGACCTGATGCGACGCTCACCGCAATCCCCCAACGGCACCAACGAGCTGATGGTCAGCGAACTGTGCCTGCAGGCCGAAGACATTGGCGTGACGCGTATTTCGCTCAACTTCGCAATGTTCCGGTCCGCCTTCGAGGAAGGTGCCCAGCTCGGCGCGGGCCCGGTGGCCCGGCTGTGGCGCGGATTGCTGGTGTTCTTCTCCCGGTGGTGGCAGTTGGAGACGCTGTACCGCTCGAACATGAAGTACCTGCCCGAGTGGGTGCCCCGCTTTGCCTGCTACGACGACGCGCGGCTGATACCGCGGGTCGGCGTCGCCTCGGTGATCGCCGAGGGCTTCCTCGTGCTGCCGTTCAGCCGCCGTGCCAAACAGCACACCGGACATCACACCGCAGCACCGGACACCCTGGTGCAATCCGGGTTGTTGCACGAGGACGGCAGCGCGCCCGACCTCAGCGGGCTCGACGTCGACTTGCTCCAAGAAGAAGGGCCGCCCCGGCTGCCCGAGCAGGTTCGGGTTCGGATGGCCAAGCTGAAGGCGTTGCAGGCCAGCGGAATCGACGCCTACCCCGTCGGCAAGGCACCCAGCCACACCATCGCCAAGGCCGTCGACGAGGCAGACCACGGCACCCTGTCGGTGGCGGGCCGGGTGCTGCGCATCCGGAACTACGGGGCCGTACTGTTCGCGCAGCTTCGCGACTGGTCGGGCGAGGTGCAGCTGCTGCTCGACAACTCGCGGCTGACCAAGGGCACCACGGCCGACTTCACCGGCGCCATCGATCTGGGCGATCTGGTCGAGGTGACGGGCTCGATGGGCTACAGCAAGAACGGGACACGTTCGCTCCTGGTCGACGACTGGCGGTTGATCGGCAAGTGTCTGCGCCCGCTGCCCGACAAGTGGAAGGGCTTGACCGACCCCGAGGCCAGGGTCAGGACGCGTTACGTCGACCTCGCGATCAACACCGAGGCGCGCGACCTGATCACGGCGCGCAGCCGGATCCTGCACGCGATCCGCGAAACCCTGGTCGGCAAGGGCTTTCTCGAGGTCGAAACACCGATCCTGCAACAGATCCACGGCGGCGCCAACGCCCGCCCGTTCGTCACCCACATCAACGCCTACGACCTCGACCTGTATCTGCGGATCGCCCCCGAGCTCTACCTGAAACGGCTGTGCGTCGGAGGCGTGGAACGCGTCTTCGAACTCGGCAGGGCCTTCCGAAACGAGGGCGTCGACTTCAGCCACAACCCCGAGTTCACGCTGCTGGAGGCGTACCAGGCGCACGCCGACTACAACGTGTGGGTCGGCGGGTGCCGTGAGCTGATCCAGAACGCCGCCGAGGCCGCCAACGGCAGCCAGGTGGTCATGCGGCCGGGGGACGCCGATGGCTCACTGCAGGCGGTCGACATCTCCGGTGAGTGGCCGGTCAAGACCGTGCACGGCGCGGTGTCCGAGGCACTCGGCACGGAGATCAACGCCGACACCGACCTGGCCCGGCTGCGCACGCTGTGCGACGGAGCGGGCATTCCGTACCTGACCCACTGGGACGCGGGCGCGGTGGTCCTCGAGCTGTACGAACGCCTCGTCGAGGGCGAGACCCAGAATCCGACGTTCTACAAGGACTTTCCAACCTCGGTGTCGCCACTGACCCGGCCCCACCGCAGCAAGCCAGGGGTCGCCGAGCGGTGGGATCTGGTCGCGTGGGGCGTGGAGCTGGGCACCGCGTACAGCGAGCTGACCGACCCGGTGGAGCAGCGACGGCGACTGCAGGAGCAGTCGCTGCTCGCCGCGGGCGGCGATCCCGAAGCGATGGAACTCGACGAGGACTTCCTGCAGGCGATGGAGTACGCGATGCCGCCAACGGGTGGGCTCGGTGTCGGCGTGGACCGGGTGGTGATGTTGATCACCGGGCGCAGCATCCGCGAGACGCTGCCGTTCCCTCTGGCGAAACCTCGCTAGCTCACAGCCCATCTCCAGGAACGGCATTCACCATGAGGCGTGACGACTTCGATGCCGAGGATCGCCGAAACGCTGCTGGCGGATCCGGCTGCCGGCTACCGCCAACAACACTTGTCCCTGATGCACGGCTGGCTGCCGCTGACGGTGCAGGCGGTCGCCGTCGTCGTGCTGTTGGCGGCCATTGGATGGCGTAACCGCCGCTGGCGGCTGATCTGGCTGCCGGTGGCCGTCGGCATCGGCGTCGTGCTGTCGGCAACGGCGTACTGGTACATCTCGTCCGAGGGGCTCGCGGGCGACCCAGCTCCGAACTTGCTGTGGATCTGGATCGCGGTGACGGGCGTCGCGGCCGTCGTCCTGGTGGTGGGCTGGCGCGGTGCCAAGTGGTGGCGCCGCGGCGTGTCGACGCTGGCGCTGCCGCTGTGCCTGCTGTGTGCCGGCCTTGCGCTGAATCTCTGGGTGGGCTACTTCCCCACCGTCCAGACGGCGTGGAACCAACTCACCGCGGGCCCACTGCCCGACCAGACGGATCAGGCCACGGTGGTGGCGATGCAGGCGTCACACCAGATCCCGGCCAAGGGCACCCTGGTGCCGGTCACCATCAGCCCGGCCGCCTCCGGCTTCAAGCACCGCGGCGAACTGGTCTACCTGCCGCCTGCCTGGTACGCGACGAACCCGCCTCCCCCGCTGCCGACGCTGATGATGATCGGCGGCGAGTTCAACACCCCCGCAGACTGGCTGCGGGCAGGCAACGCAATCAGGACCGTGGACGACTTCGCCGCCGCTCACCGCGGAAATGCGCCGGTACTCGTCTTCGTCGACTCGGGCGGCGCGTTCAACAACGACACCGAATGCGTCGACGGCACACGGGGCAATGCGGCCGACCACCTGACCAAGGACGTCGTGCCGTTCATGGAAACGACGTACGGCGTGAGCCACAGCGCCGCCAACTGGGGCATAGTCGGCTGGTCGATGGGCGGAACCTGCGCAGTCGACCTGACTGTGATGCACCCGGACTTGTTCAGCACATTCGAGGACATCGCGGGCGACATGGCACCCAACTCGGGCACCAAGCAGCAGACCATCGATCGGCTGTTCGGCGGCAACGCGGCCCAGTACGCCGATTTCGACCCGACCACCGTGATCAACCGC
Source organism: Mycobacterium sp. (assembly GCA_025963195.1). Taxonomy (GTDB): domain Bacteria; phylum Actinomycetota; class Actinomycetes; order Mycobacteriales; family Mycobacteriaceae; genus Mycobacterium. Next base: position 5,223 of record JAOPVF010000314.1, read on the forward strand.
CACGGGCCCTACTCGGGGATCTCGGGGTGGTTCGACATCAGCGGATCCCCTTCAACCACACCGCCTCCCACGGCGGTCAATGCCGCCAACGCAGGGGGCAACGGCCTTGGTGGCAGCGACGCTGCAGGCAGAACCAACGACCAGACCGAGGCGGCGAACACGCTGTGCGGGCTTGGCGCAGCCAAGGGGATCGAATGCGCCGTCGTCGCTCAGACGGGCAAGCACGACTGGCCTTTCGCCGCGCACGCATTCGCCGCGGCACTGCCATGGCTGGCCGGTCAGATCGGCACGCCGCGGGTGTCTCAGGAACCTCTGCCGACGCCTGCACCTGCCGCGCCGACGCTGCAGGCGGCCGGCAAGTAGGCGTCAGTAGTCGGATTCGGCGGCCAGGATCTCGGCGAGGAACGCGTCGGGGCCTGGTTGCGCGAGCCTGGCCCTTGCGAAGGCCCTGACTCGCTCTCTGATATGGGCGGCGCCGTCGGAGTCGTCGACGTCGGAGCCGACGGTGACGGCAGTGGTCGGCCAATCATGGTCCCAGGCCTGGGTTTCGGTCACGGGATGTTGTTCTGCCCCGACCAACGGAAGCGTCGCGCGACCGTCGGCATCGAGAACGCCCACGCCACTGAGCGCACCCGATCGCAGCCGCACCGACACACCGGCGGCGGGAGCCGTGGTGGCCACCCGGACGGCGGCCACTGCTACCGGTCCGGCGATCTCGATCGCCCAGTCGACCGTGCCGTCGGCCGCGTCGAACAGCCCGGGCGGGACGGCGGTCCAGTTGACCGAATCGACTCCGCGGGCGATCGTCAACGCTCCCGACTGGACGGGTTCAGTTCCGGCAGCCAGGGCGTAGTCGTCTCGGCGTGGTGATTGCGCAACTGGGACAACCAGATTGGACCATTCGTCGCCGAGTTCGTCGGCGAGCTCGCGGCAAGAGTCGACGAGCTCGACAACGCGCGGATCATCGCCGTGGGCACCCACCACCAGACTCGCCTCGTGCCAACGCAATAGCTCGGCCACGTCGGAGTCGAAGGTGTCCTCGGTGAAGAAGTCCTGCGCGGCCGCCGTCAGCAGGGCGATCTCGCCGTCCAGTACGGCATGGTCGAGCGCGACGATGCCGTCGCGTGAACTCGCGGGCCACCACCGCCGCAACCAGTGGCCGACGGCGAGCCTGCGCAGTGGGGCCAGCACGTCCGGCGACGGTTCGGCGGCTGCGACCTCGACCACGCGACCGTCGTCGGCCACTCCCTCACCGAGCGCGCCGAGCACGGCGACGTGACCGGCTTCACCGACCACACGCCAGAGCCATTGCGCGGCAGGCAGGTCGGTGAACGTGAACCTGGCCGCACCGGCGGGTTCGTCGACAGTCCACGCCAGCACGGCACCGCTGAGTTCGAGGACGGCGACGGCGGGTACCGCCGCGACCGTCGGGCCTGCGCTCCAGAGGCCGGAGTCCGCCTCGAATCTCATTGCGTCGCCTCTGTTTTCCCCGTCGCTGCGCTCGCCCCCGCGATATTCCCCGTCGCTTCGCTCGCCCCCGCGATATTCCCCGTCGCTTCGCTCGCCCCCGTCACTTCGAGCATGGCCTTGATCCGCTGCCGATGATCGAGGCTCACCGACCTGGCCACCCCCTCCAGCAGGGCTCTCACGTCGTCGACGTCGTCACAGGGTTCCTGCCAGACGTCGCGCCCATGCAGCCGGGCCCACAACCTGCTGGTGTACGGGCGCGCGAAGGCGGCGAGATCCTCGATCACCTGCCGTTGCCGCGGATGCAGCGGCCCGCCCTCGGCGAGGTAGCGCCGCGCATGCAGGACGTAGGCCTCCTTGCGCAGCCTGGCCTGGACGTGCCGGGCCAAGTCGTAACGCGGCGTTGCGGATTCGCGCAGCGGAGCGAGGTCGACGGCGACCTCGATGCCTGCCACCAACGTCGCCTGCTTGTCCTCGGCGAGCAACCCCCACGGTGCGCACGCGCGGTCGACCTCCTCTGCGCACAGCAGCGGAAGGTCGGGCAGGTCGTCGCGGTCCAGTGCTCGGCGAAGCGTCGCGCGCACCCGGTCCAGCACGCCGCGATCCAGTGGTCGCTCCCCCTCCCCTCCGCTGATCATCGGCGGAGGTTGTTGCGGGGCAATCGAACTCAAGCCGACCTCGACGATCGACCACGGAAGGTCCGCGAATTCACGGCGCGCCCGTGCACCGAGGTTGTACGGCGTCGCATCGGCGATCAGCGCCGACCAGACCCGTTGCCGCGCAGCCTCCGCGGTGTGGCCGTTGGCAGTACCGAGAACGGTGGACAGGCCCGCCAGGAAGGGGCCGGCGATGGTGTCACCAGGACGCACGTCGCGCCAACTGCGATCGAGCTGCCGGGACAGCTTGGCGATGACGTCGTCGCCGTCGACGTAGCGGTTGAGTCGTTCGATCGCGGTGCGGTCACGCTCCTGGTGAACGTTGCGCAACACCGCTTCGGCCGCCCCGTCATGGTCACGCTCGGGGACGCCCTTGGTGACGGCCAGCTCGAAACACACCGGGAAGTACAACTCTTGAGCGTTTCCGGTGGTGATGCGCAACCGGCGCCGCTCCGTCTTGAGGACCGCGAACCACGCGGCGGCGGCGCGAAGGTGGGCGGCGTTGTCGACGATCAGGTCGTGCACCGCCGCGGCGGCATCGGGCGCGAGCACGGGCGCCGAGTAATGCGGGTTGGATCGCAGCCGCAGCACCAACGGGTCCAGGATGCGCTTGACGGTCCGCCGCAACGGGCCACCGTCCGAGCCGCTGAGCACCTCAACTCCGGGCCCGATCGCCCGCCAGGCCGCATCGATCACCGCACGACGCGGATGTGCGACGGCGACCGTCGCCACCACCTGCGGCTGCGTACTCATCTGCCCAGGATAGGGGCTCGGGAAAGTTGGGTTCGGTAGCCGACGTCTTGGCTCACCCTGTGGTACATGCCCGACGCGCTCCTGATCGCCATCATCGTCCTCGCCTGCGCGGCCGTAGGAGCGGCGCTCGCCTGCCCACTCGCTCGCCGAATGCAGGGATCCACCGCCATTGCGCCAGGCGCGAGCCCCGCAGTCGGCATCGGCACCGTGCGCACCGTGGCAGGCCCGATCACCGTCGACGTGGAGAGCGTTTCGGGCCAACGGTTCGTCGGCAGGCTGCGGCAGCGTGACGGCGAACCGGATCTGCGTCCAGGTGTCGTGCTGTTGGTCGCATTCGATCCGGCTGCCCGCGAACGCCTTTCGCTGGCCGACGACATCGTGGCGGTCCGGTCCGAGTTCGACCAGATGCTCGTCAGAAAGGGGCTGGCAACGCGCAGTCAGCTCGAGTTGATCCGGCATGGCACCAGGTCACGCGGCGTGGTGACGGCGATGCGGGTGACCGGCGATGCTCGCGAGGACTACCGCGAGGTCGAACTCGACCTGATGGTGATCAGGCCAGAAGGTGGACAGTTCCCCGCGCACGAGACCACGCTGATTCCGGCGTCCGCACTGGCCGAGGTGACGCCGGGCTGCGTCGTCGATGCCTACTACCGCCGCGGTGACGAGTCGGCCGTCGCGGTATGCGTAGCGCCGATTTGAAGGATCAGCGGACGCCGTCGACCGTGAACGTCACCAGAGCCGCCCAGTAGACGGGATTGGCGGTGACGTCCCCTGCTCGCCACCTGCGCATCTGGTCGCGTTGCCAGCGGTTGACCTCGCATCCCGCGTCCACGGACTGATGTGCATCGTCGACTGCGACCACCACGTCGGCCATCGGGTCGGCGTCGGTGAGGTGCGTGAACTGCCGGTATCCCGCCGTCGTGGGGAGTGACCAGAGGGTTGCCGTGACGAGTTGCGCCCCGCCGAGGACGACGGCCGCCACCAATCCCGTTGGCTCGTCGAAGCGGTAGTCGCCACCGGATGCGCAGGCCAGCATCGCGACCCGCGGGGGCATCGCCAACTGCAGTGACATCACGGCCGCGGCGGTGAGCGGGCGTTCGTCGGCCACGTGCAGTGCGGCCTGGTCAGCGCTGCCGGACTCGGCTGCGGTGGCGTGACCCACGAACAACAGCCGACTCGGACCGTCGGAAAGCGTGGCGGACAGCCAGTTCCAGTCCATGTCGGTCCGGCGGAACAGCTCGACGGCCGCACCGACGTCGGGCAGCACGGCTCCGCGCGCGATGGTCTCCGCGAAGTGCCGGGCCAGCGTCGAATCCGGCGACGGCCGCCCCAGCACCGACCCGAGCGCCGAGTCCGCTCTCTGCCCGGGCACCCGGGGATCGAGGACCAGCAGTGGTGGATGGTCGGCGCGCTGGCTCCACGCGACGCGTTGGCGGGGCGAGTGCACGATGTTGGCGGGCACCGCCATCAGCACCTCCACCAGTTCCATCAGTCGGTAACCCTCGGTCAAAGACTCGACATCGCCCGTCGGCCAAGGGATTCGGGCGGCTGACTTGCCCACGGTCGAGATCGCAGCCACCCTGGCCCGCACCAGCTCCTCTGCCGCCGGTCGCACCGCAGGCAATGCGAGCAAGCCCCATGGAACACGGGCCAGGCGTGCGCTTGGCGAGACGAACAGCACGCCTCGATGCCTCCCCCCGTCGCTTCGCTCGCCTCGCGACTCTGACACGTACTCCAGCAGCAACTGCCAGCCAGCGTCGGACACCAGCAGCACGCCCAGCCGGTAGGCAAGGGTCAGTTCGCTCGCCTGCGTCGAGAACGGGCCGACGGTCAGTGCCCGGTTCAGGGCGTCCGCGATCGTCTCCCCAGGGTTCGGTTCGGGTAGCGCGCGTGCCAGTTCGTCGAGTGCCGCCAGCAGGAGGGGTTCCTCGATCACCCAGGTGAGGGTGCGTTCCGGCCTGCCGACCACCCGCAGGCTGGCGTAGGTGGCGACGCCGACGTCGGCGAACCGGAGGACCAAGGTCTCCCGCTCCGGAGGGACGGTCAGGGCCACGTCGACCAGGCGACTTCATCCGTCGTGACGTGCTGGCCGTAGCGGTCAAGAGCCAGCTTGCGGTAGCGCTCAAGCACGGGACCACCCGTGGGATCCATCTGCATCGGCGGCAGAGGGCCCAGCCGGGTCAACGAAGGGCCGGATTGCACCGGTGGGCCTGCAGCGACCTGCGCGAGTTCATCCACGTCGCTGATCGGCGCTGCTGCCGTCGCGACGCGCGACCACTCGACCACCTCCGCCTGGCCACCCTCAGCGCTGAACGTGCCTCTGGCACTGTGATATTCGATCAGTTCACTGGTGAGTTCCCGATTCTCCCACTCCCAGACGACCGAGAAGGCCCCCGCCAGCAGCGGCGCGGCCACGCACTCTGCCCACTGCGCCCTGGCCCCGGGTTCGGCGATCGAGTAGCGCACCGAGTCGACCGCCAGCGCGGCGGGAAGTTTCAGGTGGGCAGCGCGTGCCAGCTTGTCCATGGCGGCGAGGTAGCCAGGGCTTCCTGGCTCGCAGTTCATCACGCCTTGCGCGGTGCGGTAGCGCTCCTCGGCGGCAGACCAGTCCTCGTCGGGGTGGCCCGCCCCGTCGAATCCGAGGTCGGCCAGCGCATCAGCGCGCCAGACCGAGCCCAGGTGGTCATCCAGTCGGGCGTACGCCAGCCAACTGCTGCGCGGAGATTCATCGAGACACGCGCGGGCCTGTTCGATCATCGCGGTGGCGTCCTCGTAGCGACCACGGAAGACCGCAATCCAGCTGCGCTGCAACAGGATGCGGTGGATGTGCAGAGGTTTGCCGAGCTCGCGCCAGTGCCGTTCGGCGTGCTCCCAACACTCGTCGGCTACCTGCAGGCCGCCTGCCGCCATACGGTACAGCCCGAAGTACAGCCAGCAGCGGGATACGTCGTTGGCGCGCAAATATTCCGCGATCACCGGGTATGCCTCGCGGACCAGTGCCTCGGTGGCCAGCTGTTCACCCTTCGACCAGCTGATCGTCGCTCGCTCCAACTGGGTTCTGGCGATGGCCAGTGGCCACTCTCGGGCCTCGGCGCGGGCACCCGCCCGGCGCAGCCAGGGTTCGGCTTCGTCCAGCGCACCGGTCTCGATGCAGAACCTCGCGTATGCGATGCCGCCGAGGACCAGAAGGTTGTCGGCCGATTCGCTGCCGTTGCCCGGCGCGTCGATGTCGGCGATCACCCTCTGCCACAGCGGTACCGAGCGGACGTGCAGGTCGTCGTCGCAGAGCGCCGTGGCGCAATTGATCCGGGCATAGGTGCACAGGTAGGCGTACTCGTCGCGCAGGTCGGCGAAGGCCGCATCGTCCGACGTCATGCCGTCGAGTACCTCGAGCGCGGCTGCGGCGCCCTCGTGGTCTCCGAGAGCAGCGGCCAGGCCGATCTCGAGGAACTGCGCCCGGCGGGAGTAACGACGGATCAGATGGCGCGCGTCGGCATCGGTCATGGTCGACTTGGCGGCGACCTCCGCCGTCGCGGTCCCGTCGAGGATCGAGGAGTAGGCCGCCAGACACTCCCGGATCCGGCTGGCGCCTTCGCGCACCCCGTCGTAGGCCGTCCTGACCAGGTACAGCTCACCCAGCTGAGCCAGGGTTTCGAGCAACAGGTCGTCGCGGTCGACCTTCTCGATCTCTGGCATCAACGACAGCAGTAAGTCCTTGGCCGCGGGCTCGTCGGCGGCCAGAGCGAGATGGCGGGCACGCTCCAGCTCGCCGGGGATCGACACGGCTGCATCATAAGTCGCTCGACGCGATGGAAGGCGGCGGACCTGCAGTGCACGTCCGCCGCCAGGGGTGGGACCCCATCAGTTGCCAGTCACCTTGATCTCGAACTTCTTCAGATCGGAAG
>JAOPVF010000356.1 GCA_025963195.1 Mycobacterium sp.
CAGAAGATCAGGAAGCAGACGCCTCCGCCACTCCCGCCGCTGCTGTTGCCCGGCGAACCGTCCGAGCCGGGCGACCCACCCGATCCGCCGTTGGATCCGCCGCCCGAACCGCCCGAACCCGGCCATGGGTACTGCGGCTGTTGAGGCTGCTGCGGTTGTTGAGGCTGCTGTGGGTAGTTCGGGTACTGGGGCGACTGGGGCCAGTCGCCGCCGTCATCGTGCGACGGTCGCTGCGGCCACGGCTGCTGCCAGGGCGGTGTCCACTGCGGCGGCCGCTGCTGCGGGTACTGCGGCGGATATTGGGGGTACTGCGGATACTGCTGCTGCGGCTGCTGCCAGGGCGGGATGAACACCGGCACCGGCACGACCGGTGGCGGCGGTGCGGCAGGCGGATCCGGCGGTGGCGCAGCAGGTGCTGGCGGCGGCGCCTCGGGAGCGGGTGCCGGTGCGGCCGCCCGCGGTGCGACGTACACCGTGCGAGGCGGGCCGGCCGGCGCCTCCTGCACCACGGGGATCGGCGCCTGGATGGTCTCGGCAGGCGGTGGCGGTGGCGGTGCCGCGGGTTGCGCCTGCTCGACGGCGGCGGGAGGGGGCGGCGCGGCAGCGCTGGGGACGATTGCGGCCTGACCTGCATCGGGCCGCGAGTCGACCGTCGGCCGGATGTTCACGGCCAACGAAATGACCAGGCCAACGACGCCGAGGATGAAGAGCGACGTCAGCGCACTGCCGACGAGCAGGAACGGCTTGCGGCCCTCCTCGACGGGCTCAGGGAGGTCGAAGTCGAGTTCGTCGGACCAGGCCATCGGCGCGGGTGCATCGACGGCTGCCATCTGTGTCTCGGCGTTGGCGAGGCCGACGTTCTGGTTCCCGGCCGTCACGCCGTCCGGGTCCAGTGAATAGGCCAGGCCCGCGGTGGTCGCGTCGTACACGGGAGCGTTGGCCGCAGCGAGTGCGGCGCCGCGCGCCAGCGCCAGACCCGATTCCTCGGGGGCGTTGACCGGAATCCCCACGAGATCTGCGAGATGCGCCTTGACCGACGCGATGTCGACGCCAGAGCCGACCACGAACATGCCCTGCGGCGGGGCGTCCTGCGCTTCGACTGCCGCGACCATGTCGGCGAGGACGGCCATGGCGTCGGTGCTGTGCAGGCTGCGGCTGAGCACCTTGACGATCGAGCCGTCGTCGGTCCGGACCACCGACAGCGTCGCGGTGTCGCGGTCGATGAACAGCAGTCCAGTGCTCTCGTATCCGACCGCGCGACCCGCGGCCTGCGCCAGCGCACCGGCTGCATGCAGTTCGGACACCAACATGACGTCCTTGATGCCGCGGGCGGCCAAGGTGTCGCGCAGGGCTGCCGCCTCGACGCGGTCACTCCAGGTGACGCCGATCGCCCGCAGGACGTGCCCGCCTTCGGCCGCGCTCTCCTGGGTACCGAGCACCGCCGCGACGACCTGATCGGCCGCTGCTGACGTTGCTGAACTCTCGGTGGACGACACGTCGAAGTCATCGTGGTCGACGATCGCTCCGTCGCCCTTTTCGCCTTCGACCAGCACCATCCGCACCGTCTTAGGTGTCAACGACACACCAAGCACGATGTCCACTTGACCCCTCCAAAGTGTTTGCTACGCTATCTAAGTCGACAATCCGACCCATCAACCGCGAGTCGACGACTATGTGTTTCATCGTCGCTACCAGGGCAGTCGTTACGTCCGGCGGCGTTAGCTGATGCTCCGGCCGACGACCCGCGTTTTCGACCCTACTCGGATCACGACAATCCGTCTTGGACGGTTCAAATCGTGTGCGGCTCGTCGCGGAATCAGCCTGGTTCGGGGCGCGGGCGGCGCATCGGCACGTGCCCGTGCACGCCCTCGGCGTACGCGGTCTCCGCGTGCTGGGTGAAGTCGACGCCGGTCGTCTCATCCTCGGCGCTGACCCGAAAGCCCATGACGCGGTCGATCAACTTGGCCAGCACGTACGACACGGTGAACGCGTACACCGCGACGACGACCGCCCCGAGGCACTGCTTCCCGAGCTGAGCCAGGCCGCCGCCGTAGAAGAGGCCTCGCGGACCGGCCGTCATGACCTCGGTGGCCAGCAGCCCGATCAGCAGAACACCGACGACGCCGACGAAGTGCACGCCGACCACGTCGAGCGAGTCGTCGAACCCGAACCGGAACTTCAGCCCGATCGCGAACGAGCAGACGATTCCGGCCAGCAGGCCGACGATGACGGCGCCGAGGGTATTCACCGTGCCGCAGGACGGGGTGATGGCGACCAGGCCCGCGACCACGCCCGACGCTGCGCCGAACGTCGTCGGCCTGCCGTCCCGGATCTGCTCGACGGTGAGCCAGCCCAGCATGCCGAGGCAGCCGGCGACCAGCGTGTTGAGGAAGATCGCGGCGGCCGTTCCGTTGGCGGCGAGGGCCGAGCCGGCGTTGAAGCCAAACCAGCCAAACCACAGCAGGCCGACGCCGAGCAGCACGAACGGCAGGTTGTGTGGGCGCATCGCGTCCTGCTTGAACCCGATCCGGGGGCCGAGCACCAAGGCCAGTGCGAGCGCGGACGCACCGGAGACGATCT
>JAOPVF010000374.1 GCA_025963195.1 Mycobacterium sp.
CACCGTGAACGCGCTGCCGGCATCGGTCGGAGCCACCGTCATGGTCAGCGCGTACTTCGTGCCGCCGACACCGTCGCCGGTGATCTCGAGTGACGACGGCGGGTCGAATCTTCGTACCGTCCACGTCACCCGGTTGCGCATCCCCTTGGCTCCTGCGACACCGACGATGGTGGTGCCGACCGCGAGTTGATCGGGTAGTTCCGATCGCCAGCCCTGGTGCATCTGCAACCAGTCGCCCAACTCCGAGAGGTTGGACACGTGTGCCCATGCCTCTTCGGGCGATAGCGAGAGCTTTCGGGTCAACTCGAGTTTGGCCATGGCCCAAGAGCCTAGGCGGCGCTCGCACCACGACGTAGACCAGTTGCCGTCTGCTCGGTATGTTTCTTGGCGGCGTGCTCGTGGCCGAGTACTCTCTTCTGATGACTTCGGGCGGAACGGTCCCTGGCCCGCGGCGTACCCAGGCGCAGCGCAGTGCTGCGATGCGCACGCGTCTCCTCGACGCAACGGTCGAATGCCTGGTCGCCAACGGGTATGCGGGCACTACCACGCAGCGCGTCGCCGAACTTGCCGGAGTCACGCGCGGCGCCCAGGTGCACCACTTCCGGTCCAAGGAGCATCTCGTGGTGGCAGCCATCGAGCACCTCGCCGAGCAGCGCACCCAGGCCGCGATACGCGAACTCGGCCGAATCAAGTCCACACCGGATCCGGTGTCCGCGGTTCTGGAGTACATGTGGGATTCGCATCAAGGGCCGATCTTTGCTGCCACGGTTGAGCTTTGGATCGCCGCCCGCACCGATCCGGTGTTGGCACGTCAGGTCGAACGGGTCGAGCCCATCATCAACGGCGCGTTGTTGGGTGCACTCGCTCAACTGCTGCCTGAGCGGTCGGCGCAGAAGGATCTGCGTGACGTCGTCTACACCGTCATGGACGCGCTGCGGGGAATCCTGATATCCAGCTTCGGCGAACCCGACCGGGGGCGTGCGCGCCGTCGCTGGGACCGGGCGTGCGTGCACCTGCGCGCCATGATGGTCGACGCCCTGGGTGCCGAACAGCCAGCCTGAGGCCGGTCTTCGCGGTTAGTCCGCTCGGCGCGTGGTGCGCACCTCCTCGTGACTCATCGCACGTTGCGTTGTCTGCCGCCTCGTTGAAAAGATACACACCAGTTGGTATGTTTCTTGAGGCTCAACGAGGAGGTCACCGTGTCGCAGCGGGTTTTCGTGATTGGCGTGGGCATGACGAAGTTCGAGAAGCCCGGTGCTCGCGAGGACTGGGACTACCCGGTCATGGCACGGGAGTCGGGCACCGAGGCACTCGCCGACGCGGGCATCGCCTACTCCGAGATAGAAGAGGCCTACGTCGGCTACGTCTATGGCGAGTCGACGTCGGGTCAGCGCGCCGTCTACGAACTCGGACTGTCTGGCATCCCGGTCGTCAACGTCAACAACAACTGTTCGACGGGATCGACCGCGCTCTATCTGGCGGCCAGGGCAATCCGCGGCGGACAGGCGCAATGCGCCCTTGCGCTGGGATTCGAGAAGATGAAGCCCGGTTCGCTCGGGGCGTCCTACGACGACCGCGCGCAACCCATGGAGAAGCACATCCTTGCGATGGCCGAGATCTCCGAGGTGCTGTTCCCGCCGGCGCCGTGGATGTTCGGTGCCGCCGGACGCGAACACATGCACCAATACGGCAGCACCGCAGAACACTTCGCCAAGATCGGCTACAAGAACCACAAGCACTCGGTGAACAACCCGTATGCCCAATTCCAAGAGGAGTACACGCTCGACGACATCCTGGCATCCCGGATGATCTACGACCCACTGACCAAGCTGCAATGCTCGCCGACCTCCGACGGGTCGGGCGCGGCGATCCTGGCCGGCGAGGACTTCGTGGACGAGCACGGTCTGGCAGGCCAGGCGGTCGAGATCGTCGGCCAGGCGATGACCACCGACTTCGCCGACAGCTTCGACGGCACCTGCAAGGCGCTCATCGGGCATCACATCAACGTTGCTGCGGCCCAACGGGTTTACCAGCAGTCGGGACTCGGGCCGGAGGACTTTCAGGTGATCGAACTGCACGACTGCTTCTCGGCCAACGAACTTCTGCTGTACGAGGCGCTCGGACTGTGCGGCGAGGGTGAGGCGCCGAAGCTGATCGACGACGGCGATACCTCCTACGGCGGTCGTTGGGTGGTCAACCCGTCGGGCGGGCTGATCTCCAAGGGTCATCCGCTGGGAGCCACCGGTCTCGCACAGTGCGCCGAACTGACCTGGCAGCTGCGCGGCACCGCCGACAAGCGCCAGGTCGACGGCGTCACCGCCGCACTGCAACACAACATCGGGCTCGGCGGTGCTGCCGTCGTGACGGCCTACCAGCGCGCCGAACGCTGACCCAACATCCCAACAACACCAAGGAGATACGGACATGGGACACATCGAAGCGACCCGCGACCTCGCCGCCAATCCGGACGCATTGTGGGCGACGGTATCGAATCTAAGTACGTGGAACGAATGGTTCACCGCGCACGACAAGTGGATGGAGGAGCCGCCCGCGGTCATAACCGAGGGGGCCAAGCTGTCGGCCAAGATCGTCATGCTTGGCATGGCCAACAAGATCGACTGGACTGTCGATGCGGTCGAGGCGCCCACCCGTCTGGTGCTGTCGGGCACTGGAATGGCAGGTGTGAAGGCGACGTTCGAATTCACCGTCGAGCCGGTCGATGGCGGTTCGCGGTTCACCGTCACAGGAGACTTCGTGGGCGCGCTGATCAAGGGTGCGCTTGGCAAGGCCGTCGAGAAGGATGGCATCAAGCAGCTCGACAAGAGCCTCGATGCCCTCGAGGCGATGGCATCGGCGGCGGCGTGATGTCGAAAGACGTTGCACTGGAAGAAGGGGAACTGCGGTTCGACGACGATGGGCTCGACACGTGGACCGACGAGGAGCGATTCGAGGTCACCCGCGAACGACTGGCGGAGTATGCCGCGGCCACCAACGACCCGATAGCCGCTCATCGCTCGGGTGACGTCGCGCCGCCGGTATTCGCGATCGTGCCGGTGTTCGAAGCCCTTTTGATGCCTGCCGTCGACGTCATGCCCGTCGAACTCATCCCGCGAGTCGTGCACGGCGAGCAAGACTTCCGCTTCCACCGGGCCATCAAGCCGGGGGACGAGCTGGTCTCGCGCGGCAAGATGATCGGCTACGAAGGCCTGGAGAACGGGACGCGGGCCGCCATCTATCTCGAATGCCGCAGCGAGGACGGCGAACTCGTCAACGAACAGTACGTGACGACCTTCGTCCGCGGCTTCGACGCGGGCAAGGCAATGGGTGAACTCAGCCCGAACCACGGGTTCGACCAGCGGTTACGTACGCGGCCGCCCGCGTTCACCGTTCCTGCGCACGTCGACGGGGACCAGACGTTTCGGTACAGCGCCGCGTCGGGGGATCCGATGCCGATCCACCTCGACGAAGAGGTGGCCAAGTCCGCTGGCCTGCCGGGCATCATCGCGCACGGGCTTTGCACCATGGCCTTCACCTCGTGGGCGGTGCTCACCGAGGTTGCGGGTTCGGACGTCAACCGGCTCAAGCGGTTCGCCGTCCGGTTCTCCAGGATGGTCATCCCCGGGGATGACATCGAGACACGCATATGGAAGCAGCACACGCGCGACGGAGTCACCACCTACCAGTTCGAAACGGGCCGAGGCGATGACCTCGTCATCACCGACGGTTTGGCCGAAATCACCGAGGAGGCATAACAATGCGAGCACTCGAAGGGCGCGTCGCGGTCATCACGGGCGCCGGACGCGGGATCGGGCGGGAGCACGCACTGCTCTTCGCCGCCGAGGGAGCCAGCGTCGTGATCAACGATCTGGGTGGCAGTAACGCCGGGGAGGGCAATGACGCCGGACCGGCTCGAGAGTTGGCGGACGAGATCCGGGCCTCGGGTGGCACCGCCGTCGCGAACACCGAGAACGTCGCCACCTGGGACGGGGCGCAGTCACTGGTCTCTCAGGCGATCGACGAGTTCGGCAGGCTCGACGTCGTGGTCAACAACGCAGGCATCCTGCGAGACGGTTTCATCGCCAGCCTGTCCGAGGCGGACTGGGATGCCGTGATCGCGGTGCACCTCAAGGGCCACTTCTCCGTGCTGCGCCATGCCGCCGCGTACTGGAAGGAGCAGTCGAAGGCAGGTGATCAGCCCATCGCGTCGGTGATCAACACGGCATCGGCGTCGGGAACCACACTGCCCAACGCCGGACAGGTCAACTACGGGTCGGCCAAGGCCGCCATCGCAGCGATGACCTTGGTCGCCGCCGACGAACTCGAGCGCTACGGCGTGCGGGTGAACGCCATCGCCCCGATCGCACGGACCCGGCTGACACTCGCCACACCTGGCATGGGTGCGCTCATGGCGGAACCGGAAGCGGGTGAGGTGGACCTGTTCAGTCCTGCCAACATCTCGCCGCTCGTCGCGTACCTGGCGACGGAGAAGTGCCCGATCACCGGACGCGTGTTCGCCGTTCAGGGCGGGGCGATCTCGCAACTGGCCGGATGGCACGACGTCGAAACGATCGAGACCGACGGAATCTGGCAGATCGACGACATCGCAGACAGGTTGCCCCTCTTGGGGCGCTATCGGGCCGGGGCGAATCTCTGATGTACGAATGGTCTGATACCGACATCATCATGCGCGACGCCATGCGCGGGTTCATCGACAAGGAGATCCGGCCACACCTGGATGCCTTGGAGAGTGGTGAGATTTCGCCGTACCCGTTCGCGCGCAAGCTGTTCAGTGAGTTCGGCCTCGACGTGATGGCGGCCGAGGCGGTGAAGACGATGCTCGACAAGGAGCGTGCCAAGCAAGAGGCGCCCACCGAACGGGCCGAGGGGCCGAAGAGCGGCGGGCTGGGCGGACTCGGTGCGCAGGCATCGATGGCGGTTGCGCTCATCTCGGAGTTGGCAGGGGTGAGCATCGGCCTGCTCAGCACCGTCGGCGTCAGCATCGGACTCGGCGCGGCGACCATCACGAGCCGCGGCACGCTGGCCCAGAAGGAACGCTGGCTGCCAGATCTGATGACGCTGGACAAGATCGCCGCATGGGCCATCACCGAACCCGATGCGGGATCCGACGCGTTCGGCGGCATGAAGACCACTGTGAAGCGCTCTGGCGACGGGGACGGGGCCTACCTCCTCAACGGGCAGAAGACGTTCATCACCAACGGCCCCGACGCCGACGTGCTGATCGTCTACGCGAAACTCGACGACGGAGACACGACCGTCGACCGCCGCGACCGGCCGGTGCTGACCTTCGTCCTCGACGCCGGGATGCCCGGCCTCATCCAGGGCAAGGCGTTCAAGAAGATGGGCATGATGTCCTCGCCCACCGGCGACCTGTTCTTCGACGACGTGCGCCTGACCCCGGATCGGCTGCTCGGCGAGACCGAGCAGCACACCGGCGGTGACGGCCGGGACAGTGCGCGGGCCAACTTCGTCGCCGAGCGCGTCGGTATCGCCGTCATGTCGTTGGGCATCATCAACGAATGTCACCGGCTGTGCCTCGACTACGCCAAGACCCGCACGTTGTGGGGCAAGGAAATCGGGCAGTTCCAGTTGATCCAGCTGAAGCTGGCCAAGATGGAGGTTGCCCGAATGAACGTGCAGAACATGGTCTTTCAGACCTTGGAGAAGGTACAGGCGGGCAAGCTACCCACTATCGGTGAGGCGTCGGCGATCAAGTGGTACTCGTCGGAGGCAGCGACTGAAGTCGCGATGGACGCGGTCCAGCTGTTCGGAGGCAACGGCTACATGGCGGAGTACCGGGTGGAGCAGCTCGCTCGTGACGCCAAGTCGCTGATGATCTACGCAGGCAGCAACGAAGTGCAGATCACCCACGTGGCGAAGAGCCTACTTTCGGGCTAGGCGACGACCCAGATCGCTTGCGCGGCGGGGCTGCCCAGATCAACGGTGGTCTCGCCGGAGTCGCCGAGGACCGCCGGGTCCTCCGGGGTCTGGATCGCCACGGAGATCATGCCCGCGAAGTCGCGGCGGGCCACCACCCGCAGCCGGGAGTCCAGGTTGATCCCGACGTGGGCGAAGTAGCGCAGCATCTCGGGGTCGGCGTCCGAGATCCGGGCGACGGTACCCGCCTCGCCGTCTCGGCAGTCCGACAGCTGTCGCGCGGGAGGCGTCGGCACCTGGCCGTCGGCGGCAGGGATCGGGTCACCGTGCGGGTCGCGGGTGGGGAACCCCAGCTTGGCGTCGATGCGGTCGAGCATCCGGTCGGACACCGCGTGCTCGAGGATCTCGGCCTCGTCGTGCACCTCGTCCCAGCCGTAGCCGAGTTCTTTGACCAGGAACGTCTCCATCAGGCGATGCCGGCGGACCATCGCCAGCGCGGCCCTGCGCCCCGCCTCGGTGAGCGTCACCGCGCCGTACTTCTCGTGATCGACGAGACCCTGGTCGGCGAGCTTGCGGATGGACTCCGACGCCGTGCTCGCCGACACCCCGATGCGCTCGGCGAGCATCTTCGTGCTGACCTTTTCCAGCGACCACTCCTGGGCGGTCCAGATGACCTTCAGATAGTCCTGCGCAACCGTAGAAAGGTCGCGTTCGTTGCCTTCAGGACTCACATTGAAGAAGTTTAGGCAATCGTCACCTCAACCGGGCATCCAGCGCAGCCACCGGGCGCGGCGCGTCGTAGGCTTGCATCCGTGCAGCGCTGGCGGGGTCAAGACGAGATCCCCACGGACTGGGGCAGATGCGTCCTCACGATCGGCGTGTTCGACGGGGTGCACCGCGGACATGCCGAGCTGATCAATCATGCGGTGAAGGCCGCGCGGTCGCGCGAAGTTCCCGCGGTTCTGATGACGTTCGACCCCCATCCGATGGAGGTCGTCTTCCCCGGCAGCCATCCGGCCCAGCTCACGACGCTGACGCGGCGCGCCGAACTCGTCGAGGAGATGGGCATCGACGTCTTCCTCGTCATGCCGTTCACCTCCGACTTCATGAAGCTGACCCCCGAGCGCTACGTGCACGAGTTGCTCGTCGAGCGCCTCCACGTGGTCGAGGTGGTGGTGGGGGAGAACTTCACCTTCGGCAAGAAGGCCGCCGGCACGGTCGGCATGATGCGCAAGGCCGGTGAGCGGCTGGGATTCGCCGTCGAGGGCATGTCGCTGGTGGCCGAGCATCATCACGACGAGACGGTCACCTTCTCGTCCACCTACATCAGGTCCTGCGTGGATGCCGGTGACGTGGTGGCCGCGGCCGAGGCGCTGGGCAGGCCGCACCGCGTCGAGGGAGTGGTGGTGCGCGGTGACGGCCGAGGCAAGGTGCTCGGCTATCCCACC
>JAOPVF010000392.1 GCA_025963195.1 Mycobacterium sp.
GTTCGAGTCCAGGCGGGGGAGCCACCGTAGGCTCGCAACATGCGACACCGCACCATCATTGCGATGTTTACGACGATCGGCCTGATCACGGCCGGTTGCGGCTGGAGTCCGCCGTCGGCGCCGCCCACCAGCTCGGCGAGCTGCACGCAGGCCGATGGCCCGTCCGCCGATTCCGTCGCCCAAGAGATCACCCAGCTGCCCACGGGTCAGCCGTGGCGCGAACCCTCCCGCGGTCACACTCCTGACTGCCAGTTGCACTGGGTGGTCGTCACGGTCGGTGACGCGTCTGACAGCCCGCGGCAGGTGCTGTTCTTCGACCACAACTCTCCGATCGGAACACCTACTCCGGACCCTAGGCCCTACGCCAACGTGACGGCGCAGGGCAACGACACCGCCGTCGTGCAGTACCAGTGGCGGCAGGGCCAGGACCAGGCGTGCTGCCCGACGGGCATCGGCGCCGTGCGGTTCCGGATCGTCGACGGCAAGCTCAAGGCGCTCGACCCGATCCCCAATCAGTAGCCTCAGCCTGCCGAGCCGACCTTCTGCCGGTACAAGCCGACCAACGCGTCCTCGGCGCGTTGCATGGGCGCGTCGGACTTGGTGGCCAGCGACATGACCACGGCGCCTTCGATCGCCGCAATCGTCAGGGTCGCCAGCTGGGCTGCTTCGTCGGGTGACACGTCTCTCGATTCGAGATGGCCTGCGAGCCGTCCCTCCCATTCGGTGAACACCTCACCCGCGATGTCGGCGGCCTTGGGGGCTTCCGAGCGGCCCTGCGCGGCAGCCATGATCGGGCATCCCGAGGTGAAGTCGCTGCCGGTCAGGGTGTCTCTCCACATGGCGAAGAACGCCTGGACCGCGGCCACTGGCTCCAGTTCACCTGCCAGTTGATCGATGGCGCCGGAGATCGACTGACCCGACGCCACGGTGGCGTCCGCGACCAGTTCCGCCTTCCCTCCGGGAAAGTTCAGGTACAGCGAGCGACGGGCGGTCTTGCTGAGGTCGAGCAGCTGATTGAGGCCCGTACCTGCGACGCCGTTTCGGCGCATGAGTTCGATCGCGCCGGCGATGAGCCGATCACGTGCCGGCATGTGACACCTCCGTGCTTGGCCGAATTTGCAGTGCACCGATCAGTCTACTAGCGTTGAGCCGCCGGTAGATCGTTCGGTCTAGATTGCGCGCGGATTTCTGCGTAGCAACCGGACGGGGTGGCCGGGCAAGGCCAGGGTCGAGAGGCCTGCCTAGCGTTAGTCGTCCGCCTCCGGGATGTGCTCGGGATGCAGCATTTCGGCGTAGCGCAACTGCTCGGGGATCCCGAATCCATCGACCAGGGTCTCGGCGTAGGGCCGCAGCACGCGACAGCGGTCGTTGATGGCACGGGTGACGGCCTTCGCGCGCTCGGTGGACAGGTAGCGGTGCTCGATGAACCACGCCTTGTCGTCCTCGATCACGGAGAGTGCGTAGAGATCGCACACCGTGCCGAGCAGCTTGCGCGCCTCGTCGTCCTCGCACACTTCGATCCCTGCGACGAACGCCTCGAGGATGATGCGGTCGATGTGTGCGCGCGCGGCATGCAGCACGTGGTCTTGCACGGCATTGAAGGCGTCGAAGGCCGGCATCTCCTTGCTCTTGCCCTGAAGCCGACGCGCGACCGACGACAGCAGATACTCCTCTCGGTCCTCGAACATCTTGACCTGGGTGCCGCGGTTGAAGAGGCTGCCCTCTTCCTCGTTGTCCTGCCGACTGTCGACGATGGTCTGCATGATGGTTTGTGCCGCAGTGCGTTTGAGTACCCGCTCACTGGCGAAGTTGGCACCGAACCGCACCCACTCGACGGGGCTCATGCCCTTGATGTCGTCGGCGTAGCCCGTGAGCAGCTCCTTGGCCACCAGCTGGGTCAGCACGTGGTTGTCGCCCTCGAAGGTGGTGAACACGTCGGTGTCGGCCTTCAGCGCAATCAGCCGGTTCTCGGCGAGATACCCAGCGCCACCGCATGCCTCGCGCGCCTCCTGGATTGCCCGGGTGGCGTGCCAGGTGTTGGCCGCCTTGAGCCCTGCCGCGCGCGATTCGAGTTCGCGTTGCTCCTCGGGGTCGGGTATCTCGGTGGTCTGGATCTCGTGCAGCTTGGCCACCAGCTCGTTCTGCGCGAACTGCAACGCATAGGACTGTGCAATCAGCGGGAACAGCCGTCGCTGATGCACCAGGTAGTCCATGATCACGACTTCGTCGTCGCTATCGGGTGCGGAGAACTGCTTGCGCTGCAACGCATACCGCGTGGCGATGTCGAGTGCCACCCGCGCTGCGGCCGCCGCGCTGCCGCCGACTGTGACCCTGCCGCGGATCAAGGTGCCGAGCATGGTGAAGAACCGGCGGTTCGGATTCTCGATGGGCGAGGAGTAGGTGCCGTCGCCCGACACGTCGCCGTACTTGTTCAGCAGGTTGTCGCGCGGAATCCGGACGTGTTCGAACATGATGCGCCCGTTGTCGACGCCAGGCAGGCCGCCCTTGTAGTGGCAGTCCGACGTGGTCACCCCAGGCATGTCGTTGCCTTCGGCGTCCCGGATGGGCACCACGAAGCAGTGCACGCCGTGGCTCTGCTGCTCCTCGCCGGGTCCGGCCGTGATCAACTGCGCGAACACCGCTGCGACGGTGGCGGTCTCGGCCGCCCCGCCGATGTAGTCCTTGCGGGACGTGCTGGTCGGGGAGTCGATGACGAACTCGTCGGTGTCGGGGTCGTAGGTCGCGGTCGTCTCGAGCGATTGCACGTCGCTGCCGTGCCCGGTCTCGGTCATCGCGAAGCAGCCGAGCAGATCGAGGTCGATGATCCTTGGCACGTAGGCCTCGTGGTGGCGCTCGGTGCCAAGGTTCTCGATGGCACCACCGAACAGGCCCCACTGCACGCCGGCCTTGACCATCAGCGACAGGTCGGACATCGCGAGCATCTCGATGGTGGTGACGGCGGCGCCGACGTCACCCGTGCCGCCGTGCTCCTTGCGGAAGCCGTCCTCTGCCGCACCGGCCGCGGCGATGATCTTCAGCTGTTCCAGGGCTTTCGTCCGCGCGATCACCGTGTTGGGGGTGTAGTGCGGTCGGAAGACTTCGTTCGACATCTGCTTTCTCGACCGCTCCTTGGCATCGTGCCAACGGCCGTCCAGCGTCTTGCGCAGATGCTCCGCGGTGGTGGTCATGCCTTGACGGTAACCCGCGGCGGGCCTGGTGAAACTGTGATGTGGCAAACCCAGGGCATCCTGACCAGCCGCGTGAATTCGGGCAGGCGTTCAATCGTGTGCATGACCGAGCCGGGCATTCCGGAGCAGGGGCCGACGACCGGGCTGCCCCATCAGATCGACCACCGGCACGCCGACGTGACTGGTGGCTGGCTGCGGGCCGCGACCTTCGGTGCGATGGATGGATTGGTCAGCAACACCGCCCTCATCGCCGGGGTGGCGGCCAGCGCAAGCGCGCAGGCCGTCGTCCTCAGCGGCGTCGCCGGTCTACTCGCAGGTGCGTTTTCGATGGCGCTGGGGGAGTACACGTCGGTCACCACGGCCAACGAACAAGTCGAGTCGGAGGTCCGCGTCGAACGCCGGTCGTTCCGTCAAAATCCCGATGAGGAGCGGGCCGAGTTGGTCGTGATGCTGATGGACATGGGTCTGACCGAGGACACCGCTACCAAGGCCACCGAAGAGATCCACCGCGACGAGACCCGCGCGCTGAACTTCCATCTCGTTCAGGAGCTGGGCGTCGACCCCAGCGAGAAGCCGTCGCCGTGGGTTGCGGCCGGTTCGTCGTTCGCGATGTTCGCCATCGGCGCGGTCGTCCCGCTCATCCCGTACCTGCTCGGCTACGAATCGTTGTGGCTGGGCTTGGCGTTCGGCGGTCTTGGCCTGCTCATCGCGGGCGGCACGGCGTCGCGCTTCACCCGCAAGTCGACGTGGCTTGGTGCCTTGCGGCAGTTGGCATTCGGGGCGATCGCGATCGGCGCCACCTATGTCGTCGGCACGCTGATCGGGAGCGCCATCACGTAGCCGGGTCAGCTGTCGCTGCCGATGGTGACCGCGGTCGCCTCGTCGGTCAGCTCGTCGAGTTCGTCCTCTGCGTCATCGATGTGTGTCAGGTACCGGCGCGTGGCCACCAGGACGCCCGCGCCGAGCAGTACCGCAGCGGCGCCGACCCAGAACGGCAGATGCGCGTTGAACGTCTCGCCGAGCACGCCGGCCAGCCATGGGGCGACGGCGCCGCCGCCGAACCGCAGGAAGCTGTAGGCCGCCGACGCCACCCCGCGTTCCACGGGGGCCGCCTTCATGACGGTCTCGGTGATCAGCGTGTTGTTGACGCCGATGAACAGGCCTGCCCCCACGACACACGTCGCCAGCACTGCCTTGCTGTCGGTGCCGATCGCCATCACGGCGAGAAGCAGGGAGAACGCCAGCAGGTTGAGGATGAGCACCCGCACGGTGCCGAACCGGTGCTGCAGGCGCGGCGCGACCACCACCGACGTGAACGCCAGCGCCAGGCCCCACCCGAAGAAGATGAGTCCGATCTGGTGTGCGCTCATGTCGAGGGGGAACGGTGTGAACGCAAGCAGGGTGAAGAAGCCAAAGTTGTACAGCAGCGCAGTGATTCCGACCCCGAGCAGCCCGCGATGCTTGAGCGCGCGAAGTGGTTCGGCGAGGCTGGTGGCGCGTGCGGCCCGCGGCGTCGCGGGCAACAGGAAGACGGTGACCACCAGGGCAATGGCCATCAGGGCCGAGACGCCGAAGAACGGACCTCGCCACGAGATCGAGCCGAGCACTCCGCCGACGAGCGGACCTACGGCGATCCCGAGTCCAAGCGCCGCCTCGTACAAGATGATCGCCTGGGCCACCGAGCCGCGGGCCGAGTTGACGATGGTGGCCAGCGCGGTCGCGATGAACAGCGCATTGCCCAGTCCCCAGAGCGCACGCCACCCGACGATCTCGATGATGGAGTCCGACATGCCCGCCAGGCCCGCGCCCGCGATGATCACCAGAAGGCCAAGCAGCAGAGTGTATTTCGGCCCGATGCGGCTGGAGACCACCCCCGTGATCAACATCGCCACGCCCATCACCGCCATGTAGCTGGTGAACAGAAGGGACACCTGCGATGGGGACGCATCGAGGTTGTCGGCGATCGGTTTGAGGATCGGGTCCACGAGACCGATGCCCATGAAGGCGATGACCGAAGCGAAGGCGACCGCCCAGACGGCTTTTGGTTGGCGCCACATGGGGCGTGTTCTCCTTACGGTCGGTGGTGGGATCAGCGGTGCTGTTGTGCGTCGTCGAGAAGGTTGCGCATGACGCGGACGGCGTCGGCGAGGGTCTGACGATCGGCCTCGGGGAGGCGTTCCAGATACGGGTCGATCACCGCACCGCGGTCGGCGCGGACGTCGGCGAGCATGGCGACGCCCTCGGGGGTGATGCTGATCAGGACGGCTCGTGCGTCGGTGGGATCGGTGGTCCGCGAGACCAGGCCCGCGAGTTCGAGGCGGCGGACCTGTGCGGTCATGGTCGGCTGCGAGCAGTGATCGAGTGCAGCCAGGTCGGAGATCCGTGCGGCGTCCTGGTCCTCGATCATCGACAGCAGGCGGGCCTGGGCGAACGGCAGTTGCATCCTGACGCGTTGGGTGGCCAGCCGGTTGATCCTGGCGACCACCGACAGCAGGTCCGCAGCGAGCGCCGCGTCAGTGTCCCGAGGCCATGTCACGTTCCCAGTCATGCTTCCCAATTTACATAGAAATCCTATGTAGACCAAGGAAGGGGACAGTGTCCATGCTCACAGGCTGCTGAGAGGGCTCTTCGGAAACGACTGGCAGAATCGAGAAATGGGTGTCGACGGCGAGGGGGAACATCGCCATGCCGGTTCATTGCAACCGGCTGAGCTCGCCCACGCCGCCGTCATGGCCGCACTGTCCGCGGCCACCGCGATCATCGCCGTCGTCGTTCCCTTCGCCGCGGGCTTGTCCGTACTCGGCACCGTCCCGATGGGCCTGCTCGCGTACCGGTACCGGCTACGGGTACTGATCGCCGCGACCGTCGCAGGTGGCGTCATCGCCTTCCTCATCGCCGGGATGGGCGGATTCATGACAGTCGTCAACTGTGCCTACGTCGGCGGGCTGACCGGAATCGTCAAGCGCAGGCGCCGAGGCGCGCCGACGGCATTCGCCGCTGGTGTCGTCGCGGGCTTGGTGTTCGGCCTGCTCGGCACGGGTGCATTGCTCGTCCTGGCGCGCCTGCGCAACCTCGTCTTCGACTCGATGACGGCCAACGTCAACGGCCTGGCCGCGGTGCTCAACCGCATCCCCGGCCTCGAACCCGTCGCCGTGCGGCTCAAGAGCGACTTCGCGACGATCCTCGACTACTGGCCGCTGCTGATCATCGGTTCGTCGATCCTCAGCATCACCATGGTCACGATGATCGGCTGGTGGGCGCTGTCGCGGGTGCTGTCCCGTCTGCTCGGCGTCCCCGACGTGCACAAGCTGGACGTCGCCGACGGAACGGGGCCCGCCGCACCCGTCCCCGCCAGGTTGCGTGACGTGACGTTCCGCTACCCGGGAGCCGCCCACGACTCGCTCGGCCCGGTGTCGCTGGACGTGGCGGCGGGCGAGCACCTGGCGATCACGGGTGCCAACGGCTCGGGCAAGACGACGCTGATGCTGCTGCTCGCGGGCCGCCAGCCGACATCGGGCACCATCGAACGACCTGGTGTGGTCGGCCTCGGCAGGCCAGGCGGCACCGCGGTGGTCATGCAGCACCCCGAGAGTCAGGTCCTCGGCACGCGCGTGGCCGACGACGTCGTGTGGGGGCTGCCTCCCGGCGCCCAGACCGACGTGCACCGCCTGCTCGCCGAGGTCGGCCTCGACGGGTTGGCCGAACGCGACACCGGCGGACTGTCCGGCGGCGAACTGCAGCGGCTGGCCGTCGCGGCCGCCTTGGCCCGCGAGCCCTCCCTGCTGATCGCCGACGAGATCACCAGCATGGTCGACCAGCAGGGGCGCGACGATCTCATCTCGGTGCTCTCGGGTCTGACGCTGCGGCACCGGATGTCGCTGGTGCACATCACCCACTACAACGACGAGGCCGATACCGCCGAACGGACGGTGAACCTGACCGGCAACGGGGGCACCGCCGACAACGTGGAGATGGTGGCGACCGCCCCGCCGCCCAAGGCCAGCGGGGCCGTGAGCCGCGGCGGTGCACCGCTTCTCGAACTGCACGGTGTCGGTCACGAGTACGGCAGTGGGACGCCGTGGGCGTCGACCGCGCTGAGCGACATCGACCTGGTCGTCAACGAAGGCGACGGCGTGCTGATCCACGGCCTCAACGGGTCGGGCAAGTCGACGCTGGCCTGGATCATGGCCGGGCTCCTGGAGCCCACCACCGGCTCCGCACTGCTCGACGGCAAACCGATGTCGAATCAGGTTGGAGCCGTTGCGATTTCGTTCCAGGCCGCGCGGCTGCAGCTGATGCGCGGCCGGGTCGACCTCGAGATCGCCTCGGCCGCGGGGCTCGACTACCACGACCACTCCCAGATCGTGCGCGCTCTCGCCACCGTTGGTCTGGATCCGGCGCTGGGATTGCGCCGCATCGACCAGCTCAGCGGTGGCCAGATGAGGCGTGTGGTGCTGGCAGGTCTGCTCGCCCGCCGGCCACGCGCGATCATCCTCGACGAGCCGCTGGCCGGGCTCGACGCGGCCAGCCAACGCGGCCTGCTGCAGGTGCTGGTCGATCTGCGCCGCAACTCCGGCCTGACCGTCGTCGTCATCTCGCACGACTTCCACGGTCTCGAGGAACTCTGCCCCCGCACCCTGCACCTGCGCGGCGGTGCGATCGCCGCGACCCCGACCACCACCGGAGGCATGTCATGACGGCGCCCGCCGGACGTCAACGCCGGCCTGTGGTCCTGCTGCGGCCAGTGCCGGGAACCACTGTCGTCCACCAGCTGTGGGCCGGGACCAAGCTGATCGTCGTCGCCGGAATCGGTGTGCTGCTGACGTATTATCCTGGCTGGATACCGATCGGGCTGGTGGCAATCCTGGTGCTGGTGACCGCGCGGCTGGCGCACGTGTCCCGCGGCGCACTCCCGTCGGTGCCGCGCTGGATGTGGGGCCTGGTGTTCCTCGGCTGTCTGACCGCCACCTTCGCAGGCGGCAGTCCGGAATTCACCGTCGGGACGGTCACCGTCGGCCTCGGCGGCGCGTTGAACTTCCTGCGGATCACGGTGCTGTCCATCGTGCTGCTTGGGCTCGGCGCGCTGGTGTCATGGACCACCAACGTGGCCGAGATCGCGCCCGCCGTCGCGAAGTTGGGCCGACCGTTGCGGCGCCTGCGGATTCCCGTCGACGACTGGGCGGTCGCACTTGCATTGGCGCTGCGCGCATTTCCGATGCTGATCGACGAGTTCCGTATCCTGTTCGCCGCGCGCAGGCTGCGCCCACGCGACGACGTCACCCGACCCGCCCGGGGGCACCGGTGGTCCACCGAGCTCGTCGACGTGCTGGCGGCCGCGATCACCGTGGCATTGCGCCGCGCCGACGAGATGGGTGACGCGATCACCGCGAGGGGCGGTGCGGGTCAGATCTCGGCGCTGCCGTCCCGGCCGAAATGGCCTGACGCCGTGGCCTTTGCGATCGTGCTCGCGCTGTGCGGCCTGTCGGTCTACATCGAGGTGTTCACACCGCTGGCGACCAGCTAGCGCTCGGCGGCCGCATTGGCCACGGTCTGCGCTGCGGCCAGGCTGTCGGCCACGCTGCGGCGGCCGAGGAACATCTCGTCGAAGATCGGTTTGAACGCCTGGTACCCGGCGGCGAAGCCGCGGCCGCCCGGTGCCGGGATGCGCGGCCCGTCCAGGACCCTGAAGAACGGGGTGACGTCGACGCCGCGGTTCGCCCAGTACCTGAAGTAGTCGGGTTGCGCCGCGATCACCGCGGGGATCGCCGTGCCGCTGATCCCGAGGTATCGGTTGCCCCGCGGGCTGCCCATCCAGGCCAACACCTCCCGCACCGCGTCCGGGTGTACGGTCGCCGAATTGCCTGCAGCGGCAATGCCGTTGGTGACGCTCACCCGACCCGTCGGGCCGGCCGGCAGCATGGCCACGCCCCAGCGGAACCGGGCCTGATCGGCGATGGCGGCCAGGTTGTAGGTACCCGACTGGAACAGTGCCATCCGGCCTGACAGGAACTGGTTGCGCGAGAAGTCGCCGTTGTCGTTGGTATCGGACGCCGGCGGGGCGACGTGATCGACGTTGATGAGTCCGACCAGGTACTGGAACGCCTGTTCGGCCGCCGCGTTGTCGAACGCGAAGCGGTCGCCGTCCTGGAACGTTCCACCGGCCGAACCGATGTAGTTCAGGTAGATGCCCTGCAGGTCGTTGGCCGCGTTGTAGCCCCACTGTCGGATCCGGCCTGGGTCGAAACCTGGTGTGCCTGAACGGTTCCCGTCGGCATCGACGGTGACACGGGCGAGCAGCTCACGCAGTGTGTCGCCACCGGAAGCCCCGCCCGGTGACCAGCGCAACCGCAGCAGTTCCTCGAGCCCGACGCCGGCCTGGTCGAGAAGGTCGGCGTTGAAGTACACCGCGATGCCTGCGACGGTGAGCTGCGGCACGCCCCACAGCACGCCGCCGCGGGTGAACTGCCTGACCACCGACGGGTCCCACGCTCGGGCCGCAGCCGGCCCCAACGTATGCCCGATGTCCAGGAGCCTGCCGTTGTCGGCGTAACCGGCGAAGTAGGCGTTCGACAGCCAGAACACGTCGCCGGCGCTGTCGCCCGCGACGTCGGTGCGCAGTGTGTCGAAGTAGTTCTTGTAGGCGACGACGTTGACGCGGACCTCGATGTCGGGGTGCTCGTGGCTGAACTCGACGAACGACTGACGGTAGGCAGCGGCGACCTGCTCGTCCCACAGCCGAACCGTCACCACGGTCCTGCCGCTCGAGTCGCCGGTGCGGCCGAGCAGGACGGCGGCGACCAGCAGCACCGCGAAGATCAGGGCGAGCGTCGTGGCGAAGATCGTCGAGAACTTCGGCCTGACGAGGCGGACGCCCGGCCGCGCGGCACGGCTCTTCGTGGTCACTTGAGCCCCGTCACCACGATCGACGACACGATGTGGCGGCCGAGCGCGACGAACGCCACGATCAACGGCACGATCGCGATGGTGGTCGCCGCCATCACCAGCGTCCACTGGCCGTCGTACTGCGACTGCAGGCCCGCGGTCGCCACGGTCACCACCCGCCACTGGCTGCCGCTGGTGATCACCAACGGCCACATGAAATTATTCCATTGCGTGACAACGGTGATGAGCCCCAGCGTCACCAGGATCGGGCGGCTGGCGGGCAGCACGACGTGCACGATGACGTCGAGCGTGTTCGCGCCGTCGACGCGGGCCGCCCTGATCAGATCGGTGGGGATGGTGCGGAAGTACTCGCGGAGCAGGAAGATAGCGTAGGGCGAGCCGAACATGAACGGCAGCACCAGCGCCCAGAACGTATTGCGAAGACCGGCCTCGGCCATCATCAGGTACAGCGGCACCACGGTGACGGTGGCGGGCACCATCAGCGTCGCGACGTACACCCAGAACAGCGCGTCGCGGCCCGGGAACTCGAGGCGCGCAAAGGCATAGGCGGCCAACACGGAGAACACCAGTTGTCCGAGCAGGATCACCGAGGTCATCAACGCCGTCACCACTAGTGCGCGGCCGAATCCGGCGTCGGCCAACCCCGTGTAGTTGGCCAGCGTCGGCGGTGACGGCAAGGACAGCGGTGACTCCGTGTTGAACTGGCGTGCCGAGGTGAACGAGGTGAGCAGGCCCAACCCGAACGGGACGAGCGTGATCACCGCGCCGACCGCCAACCCGAGGTAGACGGCGGCGTTCGGGATCGTCCGGTCCACGCGCACTTTGGAGACCGTCACACGTCAGCCAACGCGGTAGGAGGGAGGCATTCGCAATGTCACAGTCTTGGACGGTTGTCGGTGCATTCGAGAACTCGATCTACCGGGATCAAACACTCGCCTTGATCCTTATGTGAATGTTCGCAGAATCGAACGGCACCGGTTCGTTCAACGCGCTGAGACGGTGTGAGGCGCTTCCTTGTACCCATGAGTGGGCGACCAAATCAACGCATGGGGCGAGGATTTTTGACCGGCCACCAGCGGGGACCACAACTTGGCCACTGACAGCTGACGTCCTGCATGTCTCCACCGGCCTCGTCGAGGCCAGCTTCGGGGACCTGTGTGGGAGTGACCAGAGGAGTGTTGGGGAGTGGACACCAGACGCCACCGCCAACGCCATTGTCGCAGTCATCCGCCGAAGCTACGCCCACCGGACTGAGAGGGCCCCGTAGGGGGACACCGGCGATCGGAGCGCCCATTACCGCCAGCACGATGGTCGACCCTGCCACCAAGTTGCGAATTTCCATTCGCTTCTTCTTCCCCTGTGTGGAACGGGCGCGGCCGGTCGCTGAACTCACGGAAACCGCGCGACGAGGTTCCAACTGGATTGATGTTAGCGGTCGCCTGAACTAGAAAATATGGATTTGGCCGTTTTACTGGTTATATCCTTGTCATCGCAAATGATTTGTGCATAGCTAACTACGTCGCCCGGCAAGAAGGGCCAGGTCAACGAGGCTTGGGTGCGACGAGATGCGGCACAACGCGGGAGAGAGTTTCGGCACTAGGCGCGGGTCGGTGACGACAACGACCGGTGGGGGATTTCTCGTCGCCGCGAAAAATGAGGTCGGGGAGTGGGCAGACAAGCAGTTGCGCTGTGGCACTTGAGGTGTGGGTAGGCCCGATCTGGTCACCGTCTGGCTACACGAGATCGTAGGTAGTGCTTCTTCGGAAGTAGAGGTGCTGGACGATGGTGACACCGACCAGCAGCACGAACAGCACCATCGCCATCACCGCGGCCCGCCCCACTGCGGCCGCTCCGAACGCCTCGGCGTAGATGCGGTGGGCGATCACGTCGGTGCGCTCTTGGGGCCCGCCGCCGGTCAGCGCGTAGACGGTGTCGAAAACCTGTGCTGCGCTGACGATCCCCGTGACGAGCACGAAGAACAGCGTCGGCCGCAGCATTGGCAGGGTGATGTAGCGGAACCGCTGCCAGGTCGTGGCGCCGTCGGTGCGGGCCGCGTTCTGCACGTCGGTGGGGATGGCGAGGATGCCGGCCAGGAAGAACAGGGTCACGTAGCCGACGTTGGTCCATACGGTCACCGCCGACACCACCGGCAAGGCGAGCACCGGATCGGTCAGCCACTCGATGCGCTGACCGAGCACGGTGCCGACCGCACCGTCGGTGGGCGCCAGGATCCAGCGCCACAGCACGGCGATCGCCAAGGGGGAACAGATCCACGGCAGCACGTAGAGCGTGCGGAACACCCCGGTGCCTGGCAGTCCTCGAGCCAGCAGCGTCGCTGCGAACATGCCGAGCACCGTCTGTACGGGCACCACCATCGCGATGAAGAGCGCCGTCACCACCAGCGACGTGCCGAACGACGAATCGGTCAGTACCGAGCGCCAATTGGACAGTCCGACATACTCGATCGGGGAGAGCAGGTCCCAGCTGTTCAGGCTCAGCCACGCCACGACGAGCATCGGCAGCAGCAGGAACGTCATCACGCCGAACAGGCTGGGCGCCAGCAGCGCATATCCCAGCGCGGTTTGCCGTGCCCTGGCGCGACGCATCACCCAGCCATTAAACCCGCCAACGAGGGTGCCACTACGGTGGGAGGCGTGACAGCGCACCGCAATGTCGATGCCGACTTCCTCGCGCTCCCGCGCCACGAGCTTGCTGACGCCGCAATGTCGGCGGCCGTTGCCGCAGGGGCCAGCCACGCCGACGTGCGGATCCAGCGCATCACCACCGAGATCGTGCAGCTGCGCGACGGTGAGCTGGAGACCTCCGTGCTGAGTCGCGAGATCGGGCTGGCGGTGCGGGTGATCGTCGACGGCACGTGGGGATTCGCGTCGCATGCGGAGCTCGAACCCCTGGTGGCCGCCGACACTGCGCGCCGGGCGGTCCGGGTGGCCACCACCCTGGCGTCGCTGAACGCCGAGCGGATCGAGCTGGCCCCCGAGCCGGTGTACGCCGACGCGACGTGGGTCTCCGACTACCTGATCGACCCGTTCGAGGTGCCGGTCGCCGACAAGATCGGCGTGCTCGACGAGTACTCCGGGCGCCTGCTCGCCGCCGACGGCGTCGACCACGTGTCGGCGGGCCTGCACGCGGTCAAGGAGCAGGCGTTCTACGCCGACACGTTCGGCTCGTCGATCACCCAGCAGCGGGTGCGGATCCAGCCGACGCTCGAGGCCACCGCGGTCGACGCGGCGGAGGGCACGTTCGAGACCATGCGCACGCTGGCGCCACCGACGGCGCGGGGATGGGAGGTCGTCGCGGGGGACGACGTGTGGGACTGGTCGACCGAACTGGCGCTGCTGCCGTCGTTGCTGGCCGAGAAGACCAAGGCCCCTGGCGTCACGGCCGGGCCGACCGACCTGGTGATCGACCCGTCCAACCTGTGGCTCACCATCCACGAATCCATCGGGCATGCCACCGAATACGACCGGGCGATCGGTTACGAGGCGGCCTACGCGGGCACCTCGTTCGCCACTCCGGACAAGCTGAACGAGATGCGCTACGGCTCGTCCGTGATGAACGTGACCGCTGATCGGACCGTCCAGCACGGGCTGGCGACCATCGGCTTCGACGACGAGGGGGTGCAGGCGCAGAGCTGGGATCTGGTGCGCGACGGCGTCTTCGTCGGCTATCAACTCGACCGGGTGTTCGCCCCGCGGCTCGGAGAGGCCCGCTCCAACGGCTGCTCCTACGCCGACTCACCGCATCACGTGCCGATCCAGCGGATGGCCAACGTGTCGCTGCAACCCGGCGTCGATGATTTGAGCACCGATGACCTGATCGGCCGCGTCGACGACGGCATCTACGTCGTGGGTGACAAGTCGTGGTCGATCGACATGCAGCGCTACAACTTCCAGTTCACCGGGCAGCGGTTCTTCCGGATCCGCGACGGACGGCTCGACGGCCAGCTGCGCGACGTGGCCTACCAGGCGACCACCACCGACTTCTGGGGCGCGATGGAGGCCGTCGGCGGACCGTCGACGTGGCGGCTCGGCGGGGCACTCAACTGCGGCAAGGCCCAGCCCGGCCAGGTCGCCGCGGTCAGCCACGGCTGCCCGTCGGCGCTGTTCCGCGGCATCAACGTGCTGAATACGCGGACCGAGTCGGGGCGGTAGAACGATGATCACTGTTCCGCAGGTGGTGGAGATCGCGCTGGCCGAGGCCGTGCGTCTTGGTGGTGCCGACGAGACGATCGTCGTGGTCACCGACCGCGCGGCCACGTCGCTGCGGTGGGCGGGCAACTCGATGACCACCAACGGTGAATCCCTTAGCCGCGACACCACGGTGATTTCGATTGTGCGACAGGGAAAGAGCGCGTTCGTCGGGTCGGTGCGGTCCAGTGACGTCGACCCCGACTCGATCGCAGGCCTGGTGGCGGCGTCGCAGGCAACCGCCCGCTCGGCGCCCGAGGCACGGGACAGCGCGCCGCCGCTCCCGGGAACCGGCACCCCGGCCGACTGGGATGCGCCGGTGCCCACGACCGGTGCCGACGTCTTCGCCGACGTCGCGATGAGCCTCGCGCGCGGCTTCGGCAGGTCCGACCGGCTGTACGGCTTCGCCCGGCACGAACTGGATACGACGTTCGTCGCGACGTCGGGTGGGCTGCGGCGGCGCTTCACGCAGCCGACGGGCTCGGTGGAGATCAACGCCAAGCGCGACGGCGCCAGCGCGTGGGCCGGTGTGAGTTCCCCGGACTTCGCCTCGGTACCAACCGATTCCATGCTCGACACCCTGTCGACTCGGTTGGATTGGTCCCGGCGCACGGTGTCGCTGGAGCCTGGTCGGTACGAGACGCTGATGCCGCCGTCGACGGTGGCCGACATGATGATCTACCTGTCGTGGACGATGGACGGCCGCGGCGCCCAAGAGGGCCGCACCGCCTTGTCGGCGCCGGGTGGTGGCACGCGGGTGGGGGAGAAGCTCACCGACCTGGGTTTGACGTTGTACTCCGATCCGGTCGCGGCGGGGCTGGAGTGCACGCCGTTCGTGGCCGAGGCCAGTTCGTCGGAGCGGTTGTCGGTGTTCGACGACGGCTTGGAGGTGGGTCGCGTCGACTGGATCCGTGACGGCGTGATCAATGCGCTGGCCTATCCGCGGGCGGCGGCCGCAGAGTTCGGGACGGCGGTGGCGGTGCCCGCGGACAACCTGTTGATGACCGGCGGCACGGCGACCCTGGACGAGATGATCGCGGGCACCGAGCGCGGGCTGCTGCTGACGACGTTGTGGTACATCCGGGAGGTCGACCCGTCCGTGCTGCTGCTGACCGGGCTGACCCGTGACGGCGTGTACCTGATCGAGGACGGCGAGGTCACCGCGGGGGTGAACAACTTCCGGTTCAACGAAAGCCCGCTGGACCTGCTGCGTCGTGCCACGGAGGCAGGGGTCAGCGAGGTCAACCTGCCTCGTGAATGGGGCGACTGGGCGACCCGTGCGTCCATGCCGTCGCTGCGAATCCCTGACTTCCACATGTCCTCGGTGAGTCAGGCGCAATAATCGCGAGCATGGACGACGAAATCTACGCCCTGCTGACCCGACTCATCGCACTGTCTCTGGACGGTGACGGCGGGGCCAATGCGCTGGTGCGCGAGACCTGTGCGAAGGCGCTGTCGCTGCCCGCGCTGGTGACCGACGGTGCGGCAGCCGATGATCCGACCCTCGCCGCGTTCGCCGAGCAGTTCGCCGTCGACGTCTCGATGATCAATGCCGAGCAGCGGGCGTCGTTCTTCTCCGCGTTGGGCGGCAACGCGTTTCGGGTGGCGGCGCTGATCTTCATCGCGGACTTCGTGCCGCGGGTGAAGGCGGGCCTGGCATCCCTGGGCTTCACGCCGGTCGTGGACCCGGTCAGTTGGGATCGCGACACCGACCCCGTCGACGTGCTGCTCAACGTGTACGCGCCGACCGTGGGTGCGTTGCGGTCCCTGGATCCGGTCACCACCGAGGTGGTGCGGCTGCGCGGGGCGGTGCAGCACAACTGCCGGCTGTGCAAGTCGCTGCGGGAGAGCACCGCGCTGGACGCCGGCGGCACGGAGTCGATGTACGCCGACATCGAGAACTACGAGACCTCGGAGCTGCTCGACGATCGGCAGAAGGCTGCGCTGCGGTACGTCGACGCACTCATCTGGACGCCGGCAACGATTGATGACGACGTGGCGAAGGGGGTGCTGGCCCACTACTCCGACGCCGAAGCGCTCGAGATCACCTTCGACGTGATGCGCAACGCCACCAACAAGATCGCCGTCGCACTCGGCGGTGACGC
>JAOPVF010000394.1 GCA_025963195.1 Mycobacterium sp.
CGGCGGGGTCGGCGACGCCGCCATCGCAGGCGCGCGCCTTGTCGGCGCGAAGCGGATCATCGCCGTGGACACCGACAACACGAAACTTCAGTGGGCTCGCGAGTTCGGCGCGACCCACACCATCAACGCCAAGGAATTCGGGGCGACGCACACCATCCTGGCGTCCTCCGGCGACGTGGTCGAGCAGATCCAGGCCCTCACCGGGGGCTTCGGCGCGGATGTCGTCATCGACGCCGTCGGCCGGCCGGAGACCTGGAAGCAGGCGTTCTACGCCCGCGACCTGGCGGGAACTGTTGTGCTGGTGGGCGTTCCGACACCGGACATGAAGCTCGAGATGCCGCTGGTGGACTTCTTCTCCCGCGGCGGCTCGCTCAAGTCGTCCTGGTACGGCGACTGCCTGCCCGAGCGCGACTTCCCCACCCTGATCAGCCTGTACATGCAGGGCCGCCTGCCGTTGGAGAAGTTCGTCTCCGAGCGCATCGGTCTGGACGGCATCGAGGACGCCTTCCACAAGATGCACGCCGGCGAGGTTCTGCGGTCCGTGGTGATTCTGTGACCACCAACATCGAGCGTCTCGTCACCAGCGGCACCTTCGAACTCGACGGCGGCAGTTGGGATGTCGACAACAACATCTGGATCGTCGGCGACGACTCCAACGTCGTGGTGTTCGATGCCGCCCACACCGCGCAGCCGATCATCGATGCCGTCGCGGGCCGCAACGTGGTCGCGGTGGTCTGTACGCACGGGCACAACGATCACGTCACCGTCGCACCCGAACTCGGTGAGGCACTCGACGCGCCGGTCCTGCTCCACCCCGCCGACGAAGTGCTGTGGCGAATGACCCATCCGGACAAGGACTTCCGCAGCATCGACGATGACCTAGTGCTCTCCGCCGGCGACGTCGAGATCCGCGCGCTGCACACCCCCGGCCACTCGCCGGGGTCGGTGTGCTGGTACGCGCCGGACCTTGGCGCCGTGGTCAGCGGCGACACCTTGTTCAACGGTGGTCCCGGAGCAACCGGACGGTCCTTCTCCGACTTCCCCACCATCCTGGCGTCCATCTCGGAGAAGCTGGGCAAACTGCCCGCCGACACCGTGGTCTACACCGGACACGGCGACACCACCGTCATCGGCGACGAGATCGTGCACTACGACGAGTGGGTCGCCCGCGGCCATTAGCGACCGTCGAGTACCCGTTTCTTCTCGATCTCGTACTCCGCTTCGGTAAGTGCGCCCGAATCACGCAGCTGGGCAAGCGTATTGAGCTGCTGGATGCGGATGCCCTGATCGGTGGGCACGTACGGGTCCTGGGATTGCGTGAACGTCGCAGGCGGCGGTGAGTACATCGGCGACGACGGGTACGCCGGTGCCGGCGGATAGGTCGGCATCACCTCGCTTCGCTTGACCTTGCCCGCCCAGACGCGCGCGATGATCAGGTCGACGATGGCAAGGCCGAAGATCACCGCGAAGATCCACGGCAGTTGGCCGTAGCTGCTGCCGTGGCCGAAGGCCAGCCGCGGGTCGAGGAATGCGCTGACGTTGCCGTCGGTGGTGATCTCGTAGGTACCTTCGACCGGGACGTGCAGATAACCGATGCGGACACGTGCGTCGTTGTTCACCGTCGTCGTGCTGCCGTAGTCCTCGGTCAGCACGGGCTCGTCGACACCGGCGGGCGCAACGATGCGGTACTTCAACGGCGGAACGGGCAGGCCGCTGCCGCTGGCGCCGATGAGCACCGTGTGGAACGTGACCGTGACGTCGCCCGCGGGCAGCTGCAGGCTGTTCGAGCCGGGAATCGAGACTTCGCCGTAGGCGTCGTACTCGTCGAACACGAAGGCGTTCAGGATCAGCGTGACGACGAAGCCGACGACCGACACCACCATCGTCACCACGGCGACGATGGTGAGGGCTCTCGGTGCGGTCCGGCGACTCATGCAGCGCAGTCTGTCATGGCGAACTCTCCGCTGCCGCGCCAATCGACCAGGTCGTCTGCCCAGTTCTGAGCTACCGTTTCACTCATGCCCGAATCGAGCATCGTGGTGCGGCCGGAACCGGTCGACAGCGGCTCCTACACCGCAGGATCACGGCTGCAGGCCGCCGGATTGCGGCGGGCGATAACGCTTTTCGAGCAGGCCGCTGACGTTGTGCCCATCCCCCGATCACCGCGCCCCATCGTCATCGCCGACTACGGCGCGGCGAACGGGCACAACGCGCTTCTGCCGATCGGCGCTGCGATCGGTAGGTTCCGCGCACGGACCCGGCCCGAACACTCGGTGCTGGTCACGCACACCGACGTGCCCCAGAACGACTTCACCGAGCTGTTCCGCACCTTGAGCGACGACCCGGACACCTACCTCAAGAAGGACAATGCGTCGTTCGCCTCAGCGGTGGGGCGCTCGTTCTACACCCAGATACTGCCGTCCAACAGCGTGAACCTGGCCTGGTCGTCGTGGTCGATCCTGTGGCTGGGGCGGGTGCCGGCACCGATCCCCGATCACGTCGTGGTGTCGTCCACCCGCGACGAGAACGCCCGCGCCCTCTACGCCAAACAGGCCGCGCACGACTGGCACGAGTTCGTCGCGTTCCGCGGGCGCGAACTGTGCCCCGGCGGGCGGCTGGTGGTGATGACGCTTGCGATCGGCGAGGACGGCGACGTTGGCTACCGACTACTGCTGGACGCGCTGATGGAGACGCTCGTCGAGATGTCGGCCCGCAATCTGGTCACCGAGGACGAGGTGCACCGGATGGCCATCCCCATCGTCGGTCGCCGCGAGCGCGACTTCCTGTCCCCGTTCGCGCCGTCGGGCACATTCGAGAGACTCACCATCCAGCATCTCGAGGTATTCGAAGCCGAGGACCGATTCTGGGCGCAGTACAAGATCGACAAAGATGCCATGGCTCTCGGCAAGCAATGGGCGGCATTCCTGCGCGCGGCGACGTTCGCCGCCCTGCTCCCAGCGCTGCACCAACGCGACGCCGGCCATCGCGCTCTGTTCCTCGACGAACTCGAGTACGGGGTCGCGGCGCGGTTCGCCGCCGCGCCGGAGCAGATGCAGATACCGCTGGCCTTGGTGGTCATCGAGAAGAAGGAGCGCAGCCACCACTGAGCTAGCCTGCGATGCGCTCGCGAAAGGTGTTGCGGTAGCTCTGCGGTGAGACGCCTGCCAGCCTGCGGAACTGCTCTCGAAAGTTGGCGGGCGACGCGAACCCGACCTCGCGCCCGATCCGTTCCACACCGTGCGAGGTGGTCTCCAACAGCTGCTGCGCATGTCGCACTCGGACACCGGTCAGCCACTGCATCGGGGTTTGTCCGGTCTCGGCCTGGAACCGGCGGTTGAGCGTGCGGACGCTCACCGCGGCGTGCACGGCGATGTCTGCGAGTACCACCTCGCGGTGTGCCTCGCGCTCGATCCAGGCCAGTACGTCGTCCAGTTCCGTGCGCTCGGCGATGGCGTTCTGGGGGACCTTCCGCCCGCGCTCGTTTCGCAGGATGAACTGCGCCTGACCACCGCTTCGGTGCAGCGGTGCCACCGCGAGCCGTGCGGCGTCGGCCGCCACCGCGGCCCCGTGATCGCGCTGCACCATGTGCAGGCACAAATCGAGACCGGCCGACGCGCCCGCCGAGGTGAGGATCTGGCCCTCGTCGACGTAGAGCACGTCGTGGTCGAGGTGCACCGATGGGAACGTGGCTCGGAACGGTTCGGCGGCCCGCCAGTGTGTCGTCGCTCGACGCCCGTCGAGCAGTCCCGCGGCGGCCAGGGTGAAGGCGCCCGTGCAGATCGACGCGATCCGGACGCCGTTGGCGAAGGCGTCGCGCAGCGCGGTCAGCACCGCGGGCGGCGGTGGGTCGGTGACGTCGTACCGGCCCGGCACCACGATGGTGTTCGCAGTGGCGAGGGCGTCGAGTCCGTGGTCGGTGGCGATGCGCAACGGCCCTGCCGAGACGACGGGATCGGTTCCGCACACCAGCACGTGATAGCCCGCGTGACCCGTTGCCAGCCGGACCTGGCCGAAGACCTCGACCGGCGTGGCGAGGTCGAATGCGATGGTGGCGGGCAGTGCGACGACGGCAACGGTGTGCATGGTCGGACGGTAGCAGACGGTGGCAAGATTTCGGCGGTGTCAGGCATTCTGGCCACTGGCACATCTCGCCGTGCAACGGCCACGATGGCGGCATGCACGCGCAGCTCTTGTTGTTCGACGGTTTCGACCCGTTCGACGTGATCGCGCCATTCGAGGTGCTGGCCGCCGGTAGCGACGCCGTCGGCGGCGACTTGATCGTCGAGCTGGTGTCAGCCGAGGGCGCACGCCCGGTGGTCAGCGGGACCCGCGGCCTCGTCTTGAACGCCACCACAGACCTCGATCCGGACAAGCCGGGTTACGTCATCGTGCCAGGGGCCAGCGGTTCCATCGACGGTGATCCAGACGAGATCGACACCATCCCGGTACTTCTCGCCCGGTTCGGCGAGACCGGCGCCGTCGACTTGATGGCCAAGGCCTTCGCCAACCCCGACATCACGGTCGCAACGGTGTGCGGTGGCTCGCTCGCGCTGGCGATGGCGGGGCTGATCGAGGGCCGCAACGCCGTCACGCACGTGCTCGGCCTCGACGTACTGGAGGCCACGGGTGTCAACGTGGTGCGGGCGCGCGTCGTCGACGACGGTGACCTGGTGACGGGCGGCGGCGTCTCGTCGGGTTTGGACGTGGCCCTGTACCTGCTCGAGCGCAGCTACGGCCCGCGCGTGGCCATTGCGGTCGAGGAGCTGTTCGAGTACGAGAGAAGGGGCACGGTATGGATCTGATCGGCGAATGGGACATCACCATCAAGACGCCCATCGGGTCGATGGCCGTGGTCTACGTCTTCACGGAATCCGGTGGTGCACTGGCTGGTTCGGCGACACTCAAGGGCGACACCGTTCCGCTCGACGAGCTCGCCGTCACCGACACCCGGGTGACGTGGCGACAGTCTGTGACCAAACCGATGCGGCTCAACCTCGACTTCGACGTCGTGGTCGACGGTGACCGGTTGGCCGGTCATTCGCGGGCCGGCCGATTGCCACGCTCGGCGGTGATCGGCACTCGGCGCCGCGGCCAGATTTGACACGGCGCGTGCATTGCCACCCGCCTTCCAGCGGAGGACGATGAAGTCCGACGGCGGCGCCGTCGGGACGCTGCCCCGTCCAGAGGAGGCAGATTGTGTACGCACGAACGACAACCATGGAGGCAATGCCCTCATCGGTCGACGCAGGCATTGCCTACGTCCGCGACAAGGTGATGCCCCTGCTCGAAGGCCTCGATGGCTACATCGGGCTGTCCCTGTTGGCCGACCGGTCATCCGGTCGCTGCATCATCACCAGCGCGTGGGAGTCCGAGGACGCGATGCGCGCGAGCGCACCGGCTGTTGAGCAGGTCCGGAGCCGCGCCGCGGAAATCTTCGGTGGCGGCAGCCCAACCGTCGAGGAATGGGAGATCGCGGTCCTGCACCGTGAACGCGAGGCCGGCGACGGCGCCTGCGTCCGGGTGACCTGGGCCAACGTCAATCCCAACCAGGTGGACTCAGGCATCGAGGCCTTCAAGGCAGCCCTGCCCGCGATGCAGGAATTGGACGGACACTGCAGCGCAAGTCTGTTGGTGGACAGGGCGTCCGGCCGCGGCGTGTCGTCGGTGGCCTTCGAGAGCGCCGACGCGGTGGAACGCAACCACGCCGAGATGGACCGACTAAAGGGCTCGGTGTCCGAGGAAGCGGCCGCCCAGATCGTCGAAGAGCACGACTTCGAGTTGATGATCGCCCACCTACGGGTTCCCGAGATGGTCTGATCTCACGGCCCGCAACTCAGTCAGGGCCGCATCTCGTAGGCACCGTCGTACGCCTTGACCCGCTCCCACACCCGATCGAACCGCTCGGCGTCGGCAACCGGCTTGCGGATCGCGCGGAGTACCCAGTCCTGCTGAGCCTGCGTCGAGGTCGGCTTGCCTTGCAGTGCAACGGCATACATGTTGAAGTCGTTGATCTGGAAGGCGAAGATCTGATCGACGATGTCGTCGTCGAGTCCCGTCAACGCCGCCTGCTCCAAGATCAGCTGCCCGTAGACGATGAGGGAGAACAGGTGTCCGACGTTGAGCAGGAAGTCTAGGTCCTTCTGCTGCTCGGCGTCGGGAGCGGCGGTCAGCAGCAGCTCCTTGAACGACAGCGCCTGCTCGTAGAACCGCCCGACGTTCGGGACACGAGAGTGCTCGGCGTACACGGGCGACCAATCGGCGAACCGGATCCGACCGGCGCCGCGGGTGGGTCCCTGCTTCCAGAAGAAGACGTCGTCACTCGGGTCGTCGCGGGTCGGGATCGCAGGGTACTCAAGCGGATTGAGCATGTAGTTCGGCATGAACTTGAGCACCAGGCCCACGTTGACGTGCACCGTCCCCTCCAGTCGGGGTAGGCAGCCCATCAACTGCGCCACCTCGCGGAACATGGTGTTCTTCTCGTACCCCTTGGCGGCGACCACGTCGTGCAGCAATCGCATGACGGTCTCGCCGTCCATCGTGACCTTGGCCTTGGTCATCGGGTTGAACAGCAGGTAGCGCCGGTCCTCGAGACTGGCACTCCGGAAGTAGTCGACGGCGCGCCTGCTGAACAGCTTCATCGCGATCAGTCGCGCGTAGGAGTCGACGAAGTTGGCCCGTACGTGGGTGAAGTCGGTGACCGGGTTGCCGTACAGAATGCGGTTCTGCGCGTGGGTGATCGCTTCGTAAAAGGCATGCTCGGCCATGCCGATCGACGCCGAACAGAGGTTGAACTTGCCGACGTTGACCGTATTGAGTGCGGCGGCAAAGGCTTCCACGCCGGTGTGCAGGATGTCCTCGGCCCGGACCGGGTAGTTCTCCAGCCGGAACGTGCTGACGTAGATCTGCATGTGCACGACGTTGCCGATGAGGTGGTAATTCTCGTGCTGGCTGTCGGCGGCGAAGAACACGTACGCGTCATCCCTGCCTTCAATGCCCTCGGCGCCTTCCCTGCGCGCGAACACCGACACCATGCTGGCCACGTTGCCGTTGCCGATGTAGTACTTCTCCCCCGTCGCCCGGTAGAGGATGCCGTTGGCGCGGTCCTCCTCGCTGGCCGGGGTGAGGACCATGTCGGTGTTGTAGACGTCGGCGCCGTGTTCCCGCTCGGACAGCCCGAACGCCATCACCTGACCTGCCTCGAGGTCGTCGGCCGCCTTGAGCTTCGCGTCCTTGTTCTCGCTCTGCCAGATCGGGCCGAGACCCAGGATGGTGACCTGCTCGGTGTACCAGTAGGTCAGGCCGTAGAAGCCGAGGATCTCGGCGAGCGCGGCGTTGCGTGCAGCGTCCCAGCGCTTGTTCGGGTCACCGTCGGCGAACTCGGACGGCGTCAGGAACGTCGCGAACAGCTTCTCGCGCTTGACGAAGTCGACGAAGTCGGCTGGCCATTGCGCGGTGAGGTCGTCGTCGAGGATGCGCTTCTTGCCCTGGCTCTCGAACCAGTCGATCGTCACCCTCAGCAGCCTGCGGGTTTCCGCGTCGAACTGCTGCGGGTCGTAGGTGTTCGGATCGAAGAGCAAGCCGTCCGTGTCGGTCATGGCGGAGAGCCTAGTGGGGTCGTGAACGTCACGGTACCGCCGGTACCGGTTGCGGCTGGCCGCCAGGCAGCGGCACCCAGGGCAGACCGGGGATCGTTGGGTACGGCGGTGTCGGACTCCACGGCGGTGGCGGCTCGGTGGTCGGCGGCGGGGGTTCCGGCGTTGGAGGTGGTTCCGTGGTCGGTGGCGGCGGCGGCGGTTCCGTCTGCGTGACGGTCACCGGGGGGGCGGGCCTGCGGGTGGCGGTGCGGGTCTGAGTCACCGGCGGTGGAGCCGGAGGCGGCGCGGCCGCCGTGGTCGTCGGAGCGGGGGGCGGCACGGTGGTGGTGGGCGTCGCAGGCGTGGTGGTGCCCGTGATGACGGACGGCGGTGGTTCGTCGACCCGGCCCGTCAACAGGACGACGGCGCCGGCGATGGCGGCCAGCAGCACCACGACACCCGCGGCCATGATGGCCGTCGGCGTGCGGTACCAGGGCACCGGCGTGGCCTGGAGGGGGTCGTCATCCTCTGGCGCGTCGAACGCGATCCGGGGTCGAGGGCCGTCGGCCACCGGGGCTTCTCCGTAGTCGAGCACCGGGCTTACCTCGGGCAGGTCCTGGGCATCCGACCACGCCAGCGACGCGGGCGCCACGGACTCTGTGGGCACCACGGGCGCGATGGGCGCGATGGGCGCGACGACCGCTGCGGGCGGTGGCAGTACCGCCATCGACGTGGCACCTTCTTCGACGGTGCCGCGGACGGCCCTCAAGCCGGCGCCGACCGCGGCCGCCAATTCGGGCT
Organism: Mycobacterium sp.; assembly: GCA_025963195.1. Taxonomy (GTDB): domain Bacteria; phylum Actinomycetota; class Actinomycetes; order Mycobacteriales; family Mycobacteriaceae; genus Mycobacterium. The sequence continues at coordinate 8,376 of JAOPVF010000394.1, forward strand.
GCGGAGACGTGACCACCGGAACCCGCAGATGCTCCGACAGCGTCGTCGTGATGATCGGAATGCGGGCCCCTCCGCCGACCGATGCGACGGCGACCAGATCGGCTGTTCGGATTCCGCTGCGCTGCAACATATCCCGCAGTTCGGCGATGAATCCGGCCAGCGGCCCGCGGATCGTGTCGTCGAGTTCGTTGCGGGTGAGGCGAACCTCGCCGCGACTTCCGGGCAGTTCAGCGGGCATTGAGGTCACCGCGGCGGTGGACAGCCGTTCCTTGGCCGCTCGGCACTGCGCCCGCAGCTTCGCGAGCGACCCGATGGCCGAGGTTCCCGACACGTCGACCGATCCCGCCGCAGCGAGATCGGCGATGACGTGGGTGAGCAGAGCCTGATCGATCAGATCGCCGGACAGATCCGTGTACCGGACCGTCGGAGCAAGGGGTGCGAACCCGTGCGCGGCGTCTGCCAGAGTGATGCTGGTGCCCGTTCCGCCGAAGTCGCAGACCGCGATGACGCCGCGGGCGGGCACACCAGGATCGCGCTGCAAGGCCGTCAACGCGGCAACGGCGTCGGACACCAGTGGCCCCTGGGGCGAGCGAAGCGACGGGGGATGTGCTGCCGTGCCGAACTCGGGCATGACCGCGAGTGCACCGCGTAGGGCGGTCACCGCCGATGGCCGCCAATGCGCGGGGTGGGCGACGCCCACCGGACCCGCAGCCGGTTGACCCCTGGTCACGGCGTAGAGCATTGCCCGCAGGGCGTGGCCGAGGAGTACGTCGGCGCGGTGCGACGACCCGTCCGGCGCGACGATGCCCACCGGGTCGCCGACCCGGTCGACGAAGTCGTTGATGACGAGGCCGCGCTCGGCCAGATTGGGATTCTCGGTCGGCAAACCGACCTCGGGCGGCCGGTGCGGATACAACGTCAGCACCGCCGTCCGGGCCACCGCGGTTCGGTCGACCACCACCCCTCGCAGGGCGGCGGCGCCGACCGAGAGCCCTATCCCGTCTGTCACGTCAACGAATTGTGCCCGCTCCCCCGATCAGGGGGAGATCCAGAGGGGTCACCCAGCCCGGCGGCAGGTCGTTGACGGCTGGTACCGCGTTGAGCGCGCGAAGCCCCGTGGCGAGGCAGCCGGCGGCTGCGGCGTCGCGGCCGGAGCCGTCGGTGAACCGAAACGCCGTCTCTTGGAAGATGCTCGGGGTGCCCTCGATGTCGACGCGGTAGACATCGTTCTCGTTGCCCGACGGCCAGTCCGGTGCGGCGTCGTCGCCGATCCGGTTCACGTGCTCCAACTGGATGCGGGTCTCCCCCTTGTAGACGCCGTTGATGGTGAACCGCACCGCGGCGACGTTCCCCGCGGGGATGATGCCCTTCGCGGTCTTGCGCTCGTTGGGGGTGACCCACTTGTCCCATGTCGTGGTGATCTCGTCGAGCTCGATGCCTGCGGCGGCCGCGATCATCGGAACGGTTGCGCCCCATGCGAAGACGAGGATGTCGGGTGTCTCGAGCAGCGGCCTGTGCTCCGGCGGCTTGCCGATGCCCATCTCGAACTCGTAGTCGCCCTCGTAGTTCGTGTAGTCCAGAAGCTCCGACGCCCGCACCTTGCGGACCTCGGAGGTCAGGCCCATCAGCGTCAATGGGAAGAGATCGTTGGCGAAGCCGGGATCGATGCCGGTGGTGAAGCACGACGACTGTCCCGCCTCGCAGGCATCGGTGACCGGCTGAATCCAATTGGGCGGGTTGAGGTGCATCTTCGGCCATACCCACGGGGTCATCGATGTCGAGCAGACGTCGATGCCCGCCCGCAGGAACTTGGTGATGAGCGCGATGTTGTCGTCGGCGTGAGCGGCGGTCGGGCCGTAGTGCACCAGCGCGTCGGGCCGCAGCGCGATCAGCGCGTCGACGTCGTCGGTGGCGTTCAGTCCCAGCGACCGGTCAAGGCTGCAGATCTCGCCGACGTCGCGGCCTGCCTTCTCTGGATTGCTGACGCCGACTCCGATGAGTTCGAACTCCGGGTGCTTGACGATCTCGGCGATCACCATCTTGCCGACGAAACCGGTACCCCAGACGACGACTCGTTTGCTCACTTGATGCCCTTCGGTAGGCCCCCGTTGGGACTTCACCATAAGGGGGCAGGATTTGGGGATGTTCCGGTTCGATCGAACCGGCTGGGAAGGACGACATGACCGCGACGACCGAGGGCGCAACGACTTCCCAACCCCTTGCCGGGCGGCGCGCGCTGGTCACCGGCGCATCGCGCGGCATCGGGGCGGAGATCGTGCGCCGCCTGGCCGCCGACGGCGCCGCCGTCGCGTTCACCTACGGCGCGTCGGCCGCCGAGGCCGAGACGTTGGCAGCCGACGTCGCATCCGGCGGCGGCACCGTCGTCGCGATTCAGGCCGACAGCGGCGACCCCGAGCAGGTGGCCCGGTCGGTCGATGAAGCCGTTGCGAAGCTGGGCGGGTTGGACGTGCTGGTCAACAACGCAGGCGTCGCATATCTGGGCGACGTCGAGTCGTTTCCGATGGAGCAGTTCGACCGCCTGGTCGCGATCAACGTGCGCGGAGTGTTCGCCGCCGTTCAGCGGGCCGTCCCGCATCTCGGCGACGCTGGCCGCATCATCAACATCGGAAGCATCAACGCCGACCGGGTGCCCAATCCCGGCCTTTCCGTGTACGCCATGACCAAGGGCGCCGTTGCCGGATTGACCCGCGGGCTGGCCCGCGAGCTCGGTCCGCGCGGCATCACGGTCAACAACGTTCAGCCGGGACCGATCGCCACGGACATGAACCCCGCGGAGGGCGAATTCGCCGACGCCGCAAAGCAAGTGATGGCGCTCGGCCGCTACGGTCACCCGCGCGACGTCGCTGGCGTGGTCGCCTATCTGGCCGGACCGGACGCTGCGTACATCACCGGTGCGAACTGGAACGTCGACGGCGGATTCACGGTGTAGCCGCTCAGAAGCAGCGCTTCAGGCCGCCGGGCTCGCAGTACAGCGGGTAGCGGTCCACCGGGATCGGCAGCGGCTCCTTGTAGGCCAGCGTGAACGGGTAGGCCTCGATGCCGGCAGGTACCCCGCACACGTCGTTGTGCGAGATCGAATGCGTCCCGCTCATGGTGAGGTCGTCGAACTTGTACATGTCGATCGCCGGTGCAGTGCTGCCATCCGGGCACTTGAAGCCGTCCAACAAGGTGACGGAGTACGACCACAGGCCGCCGCTCAACCGCGCGGCGCCGGCGTGCAGCACCGTCGACGGCTTGGCCGCCACGTGCAGCATGCAGGCGACAGGAAGCTCGAGGTTGTCTCGCAGATCACCGACCGTTGGCACGCAGATCGGGTAGACGGTCCATTCGGCGACGAGGTCGCCTTGGGTGTACGTGTAGATGCCCTGCATCACCTGATCCGCGCGGGCGGGGCTCGCGAATCCCAGCACCAGGCTCGCGAAGGTGGCGGCGACGGCGAGGACACGGGCGATCGTCATGCGGACGAGTATCGCAGTGCCATCGTTGCAAAGTCACTGCTTTGTGTGACGTGGCGACGGCGAGTGCGAACCACCGTGAGAAGGTGCAAGCCATGACGTCACTCGAAGGCAAGGTCGCCTTGATCACCGGAACCTCGGCGGGGCTCGGCGCTGCGACGGCGAAGCTGTTTGCCGAACGGGGTGCATCGGTGTTCGGGATCGCGCGCGATGCCGACCGGATGGCGACGGTGTTCGCCGACGTGCCGGGTGGCACGTACTCGTCGGTGGACATCACCAGTCCTGCCGCGTGCCGGGAAGCGGTGGCCGACTGCGTAACCACATTCGGCAGGCTCGACGTGCTGGTGAACGTCGCCGGTTTTCACAAGATGCGCCACACGCAGACCACGACCGACGAGGACTGGGAGCGCGACCTCGCGGTCAACCTGAACGGTCCGTTCTACCTGTCCCGGGCCGCCCTTCCGCATCTGCTCGAGGTCGGCGGCAACATCGTCAACGTGGCGTCGATCGCCGGGGTGGAGGGTGAGGTGTACTCGGCCGGTTACTGCGCGGCCAAACACGGCCTGGTCGGTCTCACCAAGGCGCTGGCGATCGAGTTCACCAAGGACAAGTTGCGGGTGAACGTGGTGTGCCCCGGCGGCATGCCGACGGCGCAGGCAACGGAGTTCGAGGCACCCGAGAACGCCGACTGGGACCTGATCATGCGCATCGCCTCGCCGCGCGGCTTCATGGAGACCGCCGACGTTGCCAAGGTGATCGCATTCCTGGCCAGCGACGACGCCGCTGCCATCCACGGTGCGGTGTACCGGGTGGACAACGGTAAGGGCGCCGGCTGACCCGGTCGCGTTCCGGCGTCACATCCCGGTGAGCCCGCGTTCACCTCTGCGACGTCCGTTGCGAGTGCGGCGTGCACGCACCACTGCGACAATCGCGACGTGACCGACGTCATCCAGACCTCCAACTCCTCCGAGGCCGCTGCAGCCGAGCCCATCCGCACCGGCTTGTCAGCCGATGCCTTGCGCAGGGACATCCTCGACCACGTGCGCTACTCGATTGGCCGGCCCGCTGCCGCGCTGAAACCCGAGCACTACTACCGGGCGCTCGCCCTGTCCGTGCGCGACCGCATGCAGGACAACCGGGTGGCATCGACGCAGACGTCGCTCGACCTCGGCAAGAAGGTCACCTGCTACCTGTCGGCGGAGTTCCTGATGGGGCCACAGCTGGGCAACAACCTGCTCAACCTCGAGATCGAGGACGCGGCGCGCGCCGCGCTGGCGGAGCTTGGCCAAGACTTCGACGAAGTACTCGCGTGCGAACCGGAGCCGGGATTGGGCAACGGGGGCCTCGGCCGGCTCGCTGCCTGCTATCTCGACTCGCTGGCCACCCTCGAGCGGCCTGCGATCGGGTACGGCATCCGCTACGAGTTCGGCATCTTCAAACAGGAATTCCGGGACGGCTGGCAAGTCGAGCTCACCGACAACTGGTTGGCGAACGGAAACCCTTGGGAGATCGCCAAACCCGACGTCAACTATCTCATCAACTGGGGTGGCCACACCGAGCACTACATCGACGACGCCGGCGCCGACCGCATCCGCTGGGTGCCCAAGCAGGTGATCAAGGGCGTCGCCTACGACACGCCCATTCAGGGTTACGGCGTTCACACGTGCAACGTTCTGACGCTGTGGAGCGCGCGCGCCGTCGAGTCGTTCGCGTTGGACGCCTTCAACACCGGTGACTACTACAAGGCGGTCGAGGAGGAAGTCACCTCCGAGACCGTCACCAAGGTGCTCTACCCCAACGACGAGCCGGAGGCGGGCAAGCGACTTCGCCTGCTTCAGCAGTACTTCTTCGTGTCGTGCTCGCTGCAGCACGTCGTGCACATCATGGACGACCTGGCCGACGCGTCGTTGCACGACCTCCCGCAGCGATTTGCGTTGCAGCTCAACGACACTCACCCCTCCATCGGCGTCGCCGAGCTCATGCGGATCCTCGTCGACGAGCGCAGGCTCGGGTGGGACGAGGCATGGGCGATCACCGTCGCGACGTTCGGCTACACCAACCACACGTTGCTTCCCGAGGCGCTGGAGAAGTGGCCGCTCGACCTGTTCCGCGACTCGCTGCCACGACACCTGGAGATCATCTACGAGATCAACAGCCGGTTCCTCGACGAGGTGCGGGCGCACTTCCCCGGTGACATCGACCGCGTGCGGCGCATGTCGATCATCGGCGAAGAGGGCGGCCAGACCGTGCGCATGGCGTACCTGGCCACGGTCGGCAGCCACGCGATCAACGGCGTCGCCGCACTGCACTCCGACCTGTTGAAGGCCAGCACGCTCAAGGACTTCTACGAGTTGTGGCCCGAACGCTTCTCCAACAAGACCAATGGCGTGACGCCGCGCCGCTTCCTTGCTCTGGCCAATCCGGGCCTGCGGACGCTGCTCGACAGCACGATCGGTGATGGCTGGCTTACCCACCTGGACCGGCTTCGGGGGCTGGAAGCGTTCATCGAGGACGCCGAGTTCCGGCAGCAGTGGCGGAACGTGAAGCGGGCCAACAAGGCTCGGCTTTCCGATTACCTGCATTCGGTGACGGGCGTGGAGTTGGACCCCACCTGGATGTTCGACATTCAGGTCAAGCGCATCCACGAGTACAAGCGCCAGCACCTGTCCGTATTGCACATCGTCCGGCAGTACTTCCGGCTGAAGTGCAACCCTGGACTCGACATCGCCCCGCGCGCGTATGTCTTCGGAGGGAAGGCCGCTCCCGGGTACTTCATGGCCAAGCGCATCATCAAGCTAATCAACGCCGTTGGCGAGACGATCAACAACGATCCCGACGTGAGCCGGTTCATGAAGGTCGTGTTCGTGCCGAACTTCAACGTCCAGAACGCGCACCTGATCTACCCGGCCGCGAACCTGTCCGAGCAGATCTCCACCGCGGGCAAGGAAGCATCCGGCACCGGGAACATGAAGTTCATGCTCAACGGGGCGCTGACCATCGGCACGCTGGACGGCGCCAACGTGGAGATCCGCGAGGAGGCCGGACCGGAGAACTTCTTCCTGTTCGGATTGACCGAGGCCGAGGTCGAGCAGGTCAAGCGGGACGGCTATCGCCCGTCCGACTACATCGACGGGAACGAAGACCTGCAGGCCGTTCTGGGTCTGATCGCAGGCGGGCAGTTCTCCCACGGCGACACCGAGGTGTTCAAACCGCTGGTGGACAACCTCCGCCACGACGATCCGTTCCTCGTCGTCGCCGACTATGCGTCCTACGTGGAGTGCCAGGATCGGGTCGCCGCAGCGTGGCAGGACGGGGACGCGTGGTCGCGAATGTCGATCCTGAACACCGCACGCAGCGGCAAGTTCTCGTCAGACCGCTCGATCACCGAGTACTGCGACGACATCTGGAATGTGTCGCCGGTGACCGTGCGGGTCTGACGGACTCAGTGCCGAGGGGTCAGCCCTGCTCGGCGGGCAATGGATTGCCCGCCGGCACGGGCGCCGGCGCCGGGACCCCCGCGATGCTCGTGATGACGCCGCGCTGATCCTCGCAGTAGTAGTCGATGGACGCGTTGAGGAACTGGTAGACCTGCTGCTCGTTGGTGCCCTTGTCCAGGTTCTTCTTCAGGAACACCGCCGCCTCGCCCGCGTTGGCGTCGAGCCCGGTGCGCAGCCGCTTACAGGTGATCTTGCCGATCCAGGCGTTGTAGTCCTTGGGACCGTAGATACCGTAAACGTGCAGTTCATTGCTGAAATCGGTATCGGGGTCGGCATTCGCCGGCGCGGCAAGGACGATGCCTGCGGCCACCGCGACTGTCGTCAAGATCACTGACTTCACATTGCGAATTGTATGCCCATTCATTTTCTTCACTTACCCCAATCGGCTGGCCACGTGATTCACTTGCCTCGCAACCCCTTTGGCTCGCCCGGCCGCATGATCCGAGGTACCCGGCACGCTGCGGCCACGAGGTAGGGTCGCCATGATTAACTTAACCCAGCTAATCTATCAGTTATATTAGCTAATCTGTCACGCGAGCGAGATCCGTCCGTGATTGAGAAGATCGAGGTGGGGATGAACGCGACGACCGCGGCCGAATCGACGAACTCGGCCGCAGCATGATCGGCGTACTCAGGCGAGTGTGGATCCCACTCGTGATCGTGCTGGTGGTTGTCATCGCGGGTTTCACCGTTGAGCGCATCCGTGGCTTCTTCGGCTCCGAGGGCATCATCGTGACGCCGAAGAACTTCGCCGACGACGCCGAGCCGTTCAATCCGAAGGTCGTCAAGTACGAGATATTCGGTTCTGGCACTTACGCGGACATCAATTACCTCGACCTGGATTCGAAGCCGCAGCGGCTCGACGGCGCCCCGCTGCCGTGGAGCCTCACCCTGAGCACCACGGCACCGTCGGTGCTCCCGAACATCGTGGCGCAGGGCGACGGCAACACCATCTCCTGCCGCATCACCGTCGATGACGAAGTCAAGGATGAAAGGACATCGACCGGCGTGACCGCCCAGACCTTCTGCCTGGTGAAATCCGCATGAGTGCACCCATCAACGAGCCAACCACCGAAGAGATTCCGGTCGCCAACCAGCAGGCTCATCCCTTCCTGCCGAGGAACATCCGCAAATTTGCGGTAGTGGTCATCGTGGGCTGGATCGCCGTCATCGCCCTACTGAACGTGATCGTCCCGCAGCTGGAAGCGGTCGGGCAGCTGCGCTCGGTGTCGATGAGTCCCAATGACGCACCATCGGTGATCTCGATGAAGGAGGTCGGCCAGCAGTTCCAGGAGTTCAAGTCGAACAGCTCGGTCATGATCGTGCTGGAGGGCCAGGAGCAACTCGGCGCCGACGCCCACGAGTACTACAACCAGATCGTCGACAAACTCGAGGCCGACCCCAAGCACGTCGAGCACGTGCAGGACTTCTGGAGCGACCCGCTCACCGGTGCCGGTTCCCAGAGCAACGACGGCAAGGCCGCCTACGTACAGGTGTACCTCGCTGGCAACATGGGCGAGTCCCTGGCCAACGAATCGGTCGAGGCCGTCCAGAAGATCGTCGGCAGCGTCCAGGCGCCCAACGGGGTGAAGGCCTATGTGACGGGTCCCAGTGCGCTGCAGGCCGACCAGCAAGTCGCCGGTGACCGAAGCATGCAGCTCATCGAGATGGTCACGTTCTCGGTCATCATCATTCTGTTGCTGCTCGTCTACCGGTCGATCGCCACCGTTGGCATCGTGCTGGTGATGGTGGTGCTCCAATTGGCGGCCGCCCGCGGCGTCGTCGCGTTCCTCGGCTTCCACGAAATCATTGGGCTCTCGACCTTCGCCACCAACCTGCTCGTCACACTCGCGATAGCCGCGGCGACGGACTACGCCATCTTCCTGATAGGCCGATATCAGGAAGCGCGCGGAGCGGGCGAGGACCGAGAATCGGCCTACTACACCATGTTTGGCGGCACGGCCCACGTCATCCTCGGCTCGGGCATGACCATCGCCGGTGCGACGTTCTGCCTGCACTTCACCAGGCTCCCGTACTTCCAGACGCTCGGCATCCCGCTGGCCATCGGCATGGTGATCTGCGTCAGCGCCGCACTCACCCTTGGCCCAGCGGTGATCACCGTGGCCGGCCGCTTCCTGGAACCCAAGCGGGCGATGCGCGTCCGCGGCTGGCGCAAGATCGGCGCCGCCGTCGTGCGGTGGCCCGGCCCCATCCTGGTAGGGACGATCGCACTGGCGCTGGTCGGTCTGCTCACCCTGCCCGGCTACCGAACCAACTACAACGACCGCAACTACCTCCCCCAGGACCTACCGTCCAACGAGGGATACGCGGCCGCCGACCGGCACTTCTCGCAGGCCCGGATGAACCCCGAGCTGCTGATGATCGAGAGCGACCACGACCTGCGGAATTCGGCCGACTTCCTGGTGATCGACAAGATCGCCAAGGCCGTCTTCCGGGTGCCGGGCATTGCGCGCGTTCAGGCCATCACCCGTCCGCTGGGTACTCCCATCGAGCACACGTCGATTCCGTTCCAGATCAGCATGAACGGCACGACGCAGCAGATGAACGAGAAGTACAACCAGGACGTCACGGCCAACATGCTCAAGCAGGCCGACGACATGCAGTCGACCATCGACTCGATGACGAAGATGTCGAACATCACCAAGCAGATGGCCGATCTCATGCACGACATGGTCGCCAAGATGAAGAACATGACGGTCGACGTCGCCCAGTTGCGGGACTACATCTCCAACTTCGACGACTTCTTCCGGCCGCTGCGGAACTACTTCTACTGGGAACCGCACTGCTACAACATTCCCGTCTGCTTCTCGATCCGGTCCATCTTCGACACGCTCGACGGCGTCGACACGATGACCACCGACATCCAGGAACTGCTGCCCGTCATGGAACGCCTCGACGTTCTCATGCCGCAGATGGTCGCCCTGATGCCGCCCATGATCGACACGATGAAGAACATGAAGCGGATCATGCTGACGATGTATGCCACCCAAAAGGGCATGCAGGACCAGACGACCGCGATGCAAGAGAACCAGTCCGCCATGGGTGAGGCGTTCGACGCATCGAAGAACGACGACTCCTTCTATCTGCCGCCAGAGGCGTTCAACAACGCCGAGTTCAAACGCGGCATGAAGAACTTCATATCGCCGGACGGCAAGTCGGTGCGGTTCATCATCAGCCACGAGGGCGACCCGATGAGCCAGGAGGGCATCGACCACATCGATGCCATCAAGCAGGCCGCGAAGGAAGCCGTCAAGGGCACGCCGCTCGAGGGGTCGAAGGTCTACCTCGCCGGTACGGCGGCGACGTTCAAGGACATGGCCGACGGCTCGATGTACGACCTGATGATCGCCGCGATAGCCGCGCTGGGCCTGATCTTCATCATCATGTTGATCATCACCAGAAGCGTGGTGGCATCCGCCGTCATCGTCGGCACGGTGCTGGTGTCGCTCGGCGCGTCGTTCGGTCTCTCGGTGCTCATCTGGCAGCACATCCTCGGGATCGAACTGCACTGGATGGTGTTGGCGATGTCGGTCATCATCCTGTTGGCCGTCGGCGCCGACTACAACCTGCTGTTGGTAGCCCGGTTCAAAGAGGAGATCCACGCCGGGCTGAACACCGGCATCATCCGCGCGAGGGGTGGCACCGGGTCGGTGGTGACCTCGGCCGGGTTGGTGTTCGCCTTCACGATGATGTCCATGGCGGTCAGTGAGCTGACCGTGATCGGACAGGTGGGTACTACGATTGGTCTTGGTCTGCTGTTCGACACGCTGGTCGTTCGGTCGCTCATGACACCCTCGATCGCCGCCCTTCTCGGCAAGTGGTTCTGGTGGCCACAAGCCGTGCGGGCGCGGCCGGTGCCCGCACCGTGGCCATCGCCACCAAAGGACCCCGAACCCGCTCAATCGGCTCCAGGAGGATCAGCATGATGAAGAAGAACATCCGCGGTCTCGTGCTTCGCACTGGCATGGCAGCCGCTGCGTGCGGCGTGCTCGCCACGGCATTGGCCGGACCGGCCGCGGCCGACTCGACCGAGGACTATCCGATCCCGAACAAGATGCTGAAGACAACGTGTGACGCCGAGCAGTACCTGGCGGCCGCGCGCGACACCAGCCCGGTGTACTTCGAGCGCTACATGATGGACAAGGCCAATCGGCCTGCCGACATCCAGCAGATGGCCGAGGACCGCATCCACTGGTTCTTCTCGCTGGACTACGCCGGCCGGCGCCAGTACTCCGAGGACACCGCCACCAACGTGTACTACGAGCAGGTTGCCACCCACTGGGGCAACTGGGCGAAGGTGTTCTTCAACAACAAGGGCGTCGTCGCCCACGCCACCGAGGTCTGCAACAGCTACGCCCCAGGCGACATGTCCGTCTGGGACTGGCCCGTCCAGCGCTGACACCAGCGACATGGGTCTGGATCCGGGCGTAAAAGTTGTCCCGACGGGATTGCCATGGGTGGTAGGCTCCCCCCATGGGTGTATCGAATTACGCTCATTCAGAATGAAGAAAGAAGTAAAAAGTATGACACAGGGAACTGTGAAATGGTTCAACGCCGAAAAGGGCTTCGGCTTCATCTCTCCTGATGGCGGCGCGCAGGACGTGTTCGTTCATCACTCGGAGATCCAGAGCGAAGGCTACCGGTCTCTCGACGAGAACCAGCGCGTTGAGTTCGAGATCGCCCAGGGTGCCAAGGGTCCCCAGGCAGTCGGCGTCACCGCCGTCTAAGACGCTTACGAAATTCCCTGCGCTGATCCATCGGATCCAATCCGATTCCAGCGCAGGGTTTTTTGTTTGTGGGGATCGAACCTCAGCAGCGTCAATTTGCTGATTCGCGAACAATTCCTGCAGGTTTTCGGTTCGTTCATGCTCGCGTCGGCGACCAGTAGGCGAGCATTTCGCCGAAGGTGTCGAAGGCTGCCTTGTTGACGCCGTAGGCCGCCTCGAAGTGCACGCTCATCGGGAAGCCGAGATCACCGACACCGTCGATGACCCGCTTGTACAAGTCGACCAACAGCTGACGCCGTCGGGCCGGCTCGGTGCCTGCCAGGGACTTGACGAACTCCTGCTCGGCGGCGACCGCGGCATTGCCGGGATCCTTGATGAGCCAGTTGATCAGGCCGATGCGCTCCTCGACCTTCGGCACGAAGCCGAATGAGAGCAGGATCTCCGGCCGGTGGTCGGTGGTCTTGGCGAAGTCCTCGAGGAAGCCGACGATCGCGTCGGAGTACAGCAACTGGGTCATGCCGTAGGTGGCACCCTGCTTGCACTTGAATTCGAATCGGCCCCGCTCACCGTCACGGGTGGGGATCAGGATGACACCGCGGTTCTCCACCAGCTCGTCGAAGATGGTCAACGCATCGGTGGGTGCGACGCCGGAACCCTCGCCGTCGTTCATTGTGCGTGGCACGCCGACAAAGGCGATGCCCTCGATGCCGCTGTCTCCGAGAGCGGTCAGCCGGTCCCGCAAGACTGGCTCGTCCATGAAGGCGGTCACCTGTGTGCACAGACCCTTCATGCCAGGCAGTTCCGGCTTGATGATCGACCAGAAGTCCAGCACGTCCATCTTGGGCTTCATCTCGAGGGGCCTGCCATCGTCCTCTTCGATCATTCCGGGCATCATGACGTGCCGGACCACTCCCTCGAGGCCGGACTCCGCCGAACTCCGCAGAATCTTCCGCGCCTCTTCCAATGCCTGCTCGTGGCCATGTTCCACATTGGGCGGTACGAGTTCCAGCGCGATGGTGTTAAGGCTCACGTGACTGCTCCTCATCAGATGGCGACACCTCACCGCGCTGTGAGATACGACCATTGACTAGTTTAGCTAACGAGTACGTCCGGCGGGTGAGCCGGGCGCGGGGGTCTGCCCTGCGGATTACCGATCAGCTAACCATGTGACCCGACGACGCTCGTTCCCACCCCGGGTCCGGGGTGGGAACGGGCGGGCGTTCTCAGTGCCGCGCGCGACGACGCCCGAGCAGTACCGCCCAGCCCACCGCAGCGAGGCTCAGTGCGCCCAGCACCACCGCCGTCGCCAGGAGGAACAGGTCCCGGCCGACGAAGCCGGCAGGCGATTCATCCGAGGCCAGCCTCAGTTGGTAGTCGCCAGGCAACGGCCCCTCGCGTGGCTCGTCGAGACCCGGGAACTGCTGGGTCCGGTGCACCTCGAATTGCCGTTCGCCTGCCGCGGTCTGCGTCCACTCCCCCCATGCCGGGGTCACGCCGTCGAGCAGAACCTTCCGCTCGCCGTACTGGTTGTCGTTGCCCACGTCGACGATTCGCTGGACCCGGAACGGCTCGTAGGTCTGGTTCGAGTAGCGCACCTGAACGGGGACGTTG